>JBGTCS010000471.1:0-20910 GCA_041748715.1 Pyrinomonadaceae bacterium
TTCCGGCATCCTGGATCGTCTGTTGGGCACCGGTCACGGTGGCTTTTTCAACAGCGATTTCGTCGGAGGACGGCTTTGCCGACGATGTCGGGGTGTTTGCTGCGGTCGTCTCAGTGTTTGAACCCGTGGTTCCTGTCAAGCCTTTGAGTCGGTCTCCAAGCCCGCAAAATGAAAGCGCGAAAAATAGAATGCCCAATGAAAAAAGTGTTTTCATCACAGTTTGCCTCCGTAAGTTTTTTTGGTTTCAGCTCTATTGTTACCGCAAACGGGGCAAAATGCAATTAGACACTTCGGGCATCGGTCGCCCTAACTGTTTTTGAAGAAGACGGCCCGTGTTATATCTTCGGCTGAGAAGAGTTGTTTGGTGTGCGGACATCGGTACTTGTTGGTCTGCATAAATGCGATCTCGGGCGGCAGGTTTTGACCGGCAAAATGGTCCGACAAATATATCTTGTCGAGGCCCTCTTCCGCGAAGGACATCTTTACATTTACAAAATGCGGCTGGCTGCACTGGTCGCAGAAAACGTAGACGTCGTAATTTGCCATTGTGCAAGTGTACGCTTTTGGTGAGTCGAATGTCAGGCGGGGATCTCGACATCCATTTGTTGATCAAACATTGGAACCGCTGCGGCCAATCTAGGTCGGTCTAAGGATTGGCCAGATTTCTCTGCCGCTCAAAATGCGCACTTATCTCACCGGCGGCTTTTGGTCCGACAAACGTTTTCAATTCATCGACCGATGCGCGGGCAATACGCTCGATCGAGCCAAATTCTCTCAGCAATTTTAACTTACGCTTTTCGCCGATGCCCGGAATCTCGGAAAGTTCGGATGAAAAATCGCGTTTTTCCCGGCGTTTGCGGTGAAATTCGATCGCCGTCTTATGCGTTTCCTCTCGGATCTGCAGTATCAATCGAAACGCGAGCGAATTGCGGTCAAACGGGATCGGCTTGTCTTCGCGACCGTGGATCAACAGGTGCGAGATCTCATTATGTTTTTTTGGCGGCTTGACGAGTCCGACGAGCATTATTTGTTCCAGGTCGAGAGCCTGCATAGATGCCGCCGCGGCCGAAAGCTGGCCTTTTCCGCCATCGATGAAAACAAGTTGGGGAAGCGGTTTTTGCTCGGCGAGAAGCCTTTTGAACCTCCGGAAAACGGCCTCGTGCATTGAGGCAAAATCATTGGCACCCACGACGGATTTGATTATAAAACGGCGATAGGCATACCGGGCCGGTTTCCCGTTCTCAAAAACTACGATCCCAGCGACATTCTCAGAACCCGAAATGTTGGAAATATCAAATGACTCGATCCGCTCGGGAAAATAGGAAAGTTCGAGGAGTTCCTGAAGTTCCTCGAGGACCTTTTGTGAATCCGGTTTTAATACTCTGAAACGCTGTTCGAATGCGATCTTGGCATTTGTTTCGACGAGGGTAACGAGATGGCGGTTCTTGCCGCGTTTCGGGTCCAGGATCTTTACCCGGCGTCCGCGGCGTTCGGTCAGGGCCTTTTCCAACACCGAGCGGTCTTCAAAATCCTGCGAAACATGTATCTCAAGCGGGACATAATCGGTCGAGTAATACTGGGCCAGAACTTCGCCCAAAAAATCGGAGGCGTCAAATGAATCGTCGCCCGCCAGATCCTCCCAAAAAAACTCGCGGCGGCCCACGATCCGTCCCTCGCGCATGGTGAACAGCTGCAGCGCCAGCCTTTCTTTTTCACGGTAAAAACCGATGATATCAACATCTCGGTCGGCGGTCGTCGCCATCTTCTGCTGCTCGCCGAGGGCGAGGACCGTACGGTGCAGATCGCGGTATTTTGCTGCCAACTCGTATTTTCCCTGTTCGGAAAATTGCCACATCCGGCTTTCCAGAGTTTTAACAAGTTCCTTATTTTTGCCGTCAAGCAAGGTCTTTACATCCGCCGCCGCTTCGGTGTATTCGTCTTGCGTGCAAAGCCCCTTGACGCATGGCCCAAGGCAGCGTTTGAGGTGATATTCGAGACAGGGCCTCGGCAATTTGCCGTCGATCTCGATGTCGCAAGTGCGAAGCTGGAACGCCCGGTTTATTAAATTCAAGGTGTTGCGGGCCATCGTCGCGGGCAAAAATGGGCCGTAATAGCTGCTGCCGTCACGGACCAGCTTTCGCGTCACCACAACTTTTGGGAAAGGCTCGTTCGTCAGCTTAAGGTGCGGGTATTGTTTGTCATCCTTGAGAAAAACGTTGAATTTCGGCTTATGTTTTTTTATGAGGTTTGATTCCAGCACCAAAGCTTCGACCTCGTTATCTACGACGATATATTCGAAATCGGCAATTATTTTGACCAACTGACGGGTTTTCGGATCGTGGTTGCGGCTCGAATGGAAATAAGATCGCACCCGGTTTTTGAGATTTTTAGCCTTGCCGATATAGACGATCTTGCCGGCGGCGTTTTTATGAATATAAATACCGGCGTCATTTGGCAATGTTTTTAGCTTTTCTGCGATTGTCACATCTCTATCTTAGCGTGAAGAGTTTAGCTCCGCCACAGAGCATGCGGCGAGAACAGTGAATCTGATTGATGATTATTCCGGAGTTATCGGTAATGTCTTCGTTGAAACAAGTAGGAAGTTAGTCCGATTACTTTGCGTTCTCGGCGGCTTTGGGTAAAACTTCTTTGGTGCACACCGTACTTACCACATCACCTATTGAGGCCGCGGAATTTATAAGAAACGGCGGAATAGTTGCCTTTCCGACCGAGACTGTCTATGGACTTGGGGCTAATATTTTTGACGCTAAAGCAGTTGCAAAAATTTTTAAAGCGAAACGCCGCCCGGCCGATAACCCTTTGATCGCTCATATCTCGAATGTCGAGATGATCGCTCAACTTTCCGACGATATAACCCCGCACGCTCAAAGGTTTATCCAAGGTTTTTTCCCCGGTCCGCTCACGATCGTATTGAATAAAAAAGCCGACGTCCCAAGTATCGCTACCGCAGGCCTTGAGACGATCGGCGTTAGAATGCCGCGATTCGCCGTTGCGAGAGAGTTTCTCGCAGCTTGCGGAACGCCGGTGGTAGCACCCTCGGCAAACCTTTCAGGTCGCCCAAGCCCGACAACATGGGAATCGGTTCTCGAGGACCTTGACGGGCGTATCGACTGCATTTTACAAAGCGACCCGGCCGAGATAGGCGTCGAGTCAACGGTAGTCGACTGCACATCGGCAATTCCGCTCGTATTGCGGAGCGGCTCGATCTCGATCGAACAACTCAGGTCGGTGGTTCCCGAGACCGAAATTTATCAGATGGCTGGCTGCGAAGCCCCTAAAAGTCCTGGGTTGCGGCACCGTCATTATTCTCCGCGAGCCGTAGTAACGGTCATTAAAAATGTCGACGGCCTGATATTTGAAGAGAAAACAGGATTTATTGGGCTGTCGAGTCCGGCGATCGTATTCGAACGTCAGCTTGTTTGCTCTGACGCAGAAGAAATGGCCCATAGCCTGTTTGAATTTTTTCGCGAATGCGATCGGAACGGGATCGAAAAGATTATCTGCCAAAGTGTCGAAGAATCCGGTATCGGCACCGCATTGATGGACAGAATAAAACGTGCTGCCGAACAGTAAAGATCTATTTTGACGACACGGCGACAATCGCCAGCTCGCCGTTGTCCTTTATAACTTCCGCCGTAATACTGGGATCGCCTCTCAATTGTTCCAAATACCGGAGCGGAATAAGGACCAATGCCGGCCTTCCTTTTTCTTCCATGATCACGGAATTTAGTTCGGGGACGCTGTAAAATTTCCGCTGTTTTCCGGCTTCGTCCCGCAAAAGCCGGCCGGGGGCATAAAATTCCGCATTATGCGATACGGCGTGAAATCCGATCACATCAGACTGCTCAAATCCGCGAGCGTCGGCCGCAGCGATCAGCGATTTTACCGAGTCAGATTCTGCAAACCGAGGCATAGCAAAGATCAAAAGGCCTAATATCACGAGAAATGTCGAGACCGAGACCGCCAGAATTGAGCGCCGCCACCTGATGCTTTTTTGTGTCAGTTCAAATACGAAAATAGCGGTCAAAATAATAGCCGCTGGCACCGCGGGCAGAATATAGCCAGGCAGTTTTGAACCAGAGAACGAAAAGAAAACGAGCGGAACCAAAAGCCAGGCGATCGCAAAACGCTGTAGGGAAGGTTTGCCTGTCTGATTTGAAACGTCCGAACTCCCGGAAATCAAGGAACGGACTTGCCGCCATAGGGCCGCAACGAATAATGGCAGCCAGGGAATAGTCATCAACGGTAAAACCCAAAAAAAGAAATAAAAGGGCTGAGGATGTTGATATTTATTTGATGTAAATCGTTGAAAATGATGTTGAATAAAAAATTCGTTTATAAATTCGTAACCATGACGCTGGTACATAGGCCAATACCAGATCGACGCAATCGCGACAGCGATCAAGGTGCCCCAGATTAAACTAATCACAAACTGTCGCCCGGGCATTCTAAAAGAGATCAGAAAATAGAACGCAACAATCGCAACCGGAAACACGATACCGATCAAGCCTTTGGCGAGCAGCGATACGCCAATAAATACATAGAACGAGATAAGGGGAAGTAACGACCGTCTAGTCGCTTGGGTCCCCGGATGATCGTAAATGTAAAAACTGACGAGGGCGGCTGTTATTGGGAATGTGATGATAATGTCAAAACTCGCGCCGCGTGAGAAAACCAAAATTCCAAGTGTCGAGGCGGCGATAAGGGCGAGGGAATTAGCGAATTTTGACGCGTTCTCAAAATTTGATCTTCGCCCCAACATCCATAAACTAGCGATCGTCCCAAGGCCAAATGCTGCCGGCCCAAACCGGGCAGCGAATTCGTTGACGCCAAACAAATGGTACGAAGCGATCTGCAGCCAGTAAAGAAAGGCCGGCTTTTCGAACCAGTGAAAACCGCCAAGTGTCGGTGTTACCCAATCTCCACGGTCAAACATTTCTCGTGCGACCTGTGCATAGCGGGCCTCATCAGGGCCGAGAAACGGAATAGTTAAGCCGAAAAAGTAGACGAAAAGTATTAGAAACGCCAAGGCCGCCCACACATATTGGGGGACATCGGACGATCGATCGCGGTCGGTCTTTGTTTTTTCGGGCATCTTGATCGAGAATGTAAAGTATTGCTGAAAAGCGGTTTGTTATCAAATTTATGGCCGAAAATCCTAAAAATATACGTGTTGCCGCGATCGGCGTTGGAAGCCTCGGCCGGCACCACGGCCGCAATTATGCCGATTTTGCGGCGGACGGAACTGTCGAAATGATCGGCGTATGCGATGCAAATGCCGAAACCGCAGCCGCCATTGCGGCGGAGAATAACTGTCAGTCCTATACGGATTGGAGAGATCTGATCGGAAAAGTTGATGCCGTGTCGATCGCCACGCCGACCGAAACACATTGCGAGATCGCCTGTGCCTTTCTCGTCGCGGGCGTCCATGTGCTTGTCGAGAAACCGATCGCTCTCACGCTGGGTGAGGCCGACAAAATGATCGCGGCTGCGGCGTCCACGGGTGCAAAACTGATGGTCGGTCAACTCGAAAGGTTTAACCCGGCGATGGTCGCCTTGCGACCGCATGTGACCAAGCCGCTTTATTTTGAGATCCACCGAGTGTCGCCGTTTCCTAACCGGTCGCTCGATGTCGATGTCGTGCTCGATGTGATGATCCACGATCTGGACGCCATCCAGTGGCTGGTGGGCGAGAACGTGCAGGTAGCCGAAATCCGGGCCGTTGGGATTCCAGTGATCTCAGACAAGGTCGATGCCGCCAATGCCCGTATTGAATTTGAGAACGGAACGGTCGCCAATATTACTGCGTCACGCATCGGCACGGACAAAGTCAGAAAGACCAGGTTTTATCAGACCGGTTCGTATGTTGTTCTGGATTACGGGACAAAATTTGCGTCGGTCACGACGCTGGATCCGGATGCCGCGAATCCGTTGCTTGGAATCTCAATAAATCGTCTCAAGATCGACGATGTCGAGCCGTTAAAGGCAGAATTATCTGCTTTTTTGGATTCGATACAAAATGATAAGTGGCCGCCAGTGACAGGCGACGACGGGCGCCGTGCCCTGGCTCTGGCAGTCGGGGTTTTAGAAAAAATCGAGCAGCACCGCGGGAGAATTAATGTCTAAAACTCGGGAGGAAACATCGCTATTCCCTCCCGAATAGAGTCGATTACGCCGCAGCTTCGCCAGCTTGCTGGTTGGCCATTGTTTTTAACCATTCCTGCGTTTTTGCCAGTTTTTCTGCACCGTTCGGAGCGTCCATGATAACTTTTTCAAGATGTTTGAATGCCTCGGGGCTTTGGAACAATTCCCTTAATTCGCCCAGCAGCGGCTGGATCTTAGCAAATACCAGGATGTGTTCGCCGACGGTGTCGTTAAACATTTCCATGTCGATCGCACCGTGATTTACAATTGCGGCCGCCATGTCCCAGTAGGAAGTCACCATTCTCAGATAACCGCCGACCTCGGGGTCCATCATCGTTTTCATGTATTCTTCGGCACTGGCCGGATTAAAACTGAACATCCAGTTTCGTGCCTCTCTCATTGTCGCCTCGCGACGCAAGTCATATAGTTTTAAAATCAAATCAGCTGATTCAACTTTGCTCATAGTTTCCATACCTCCATGTAAAATGTATGTTCCAAGTCTATTTTTTGATACGACGGTTGTCAATAATAGTTCGGATCGACGCTGAAGACAGAGAGGTCACCATCGATATAGACGGCGAAGGCGTTACGCTGGATCGCAGAATCATGCAGAATAGAGATCTGTAAAATGAATAACGAGATATCAAAATTTTTGCAGGAGCGAATCGCCGCCAGGGACTTTCCCTCGGCTGTTTATCTCGTTGCAGAAAAAGGCGAGATCGTTGTTCAGGATGCCTTGGGTTTCGCGGTTGTCGAACCGGAAAACATCGCGGTGAAATACGACACGATCTACGATCTCGCGAGTCTGACCAAGCCACTGGTCACGGGGTTGTTGTGTGCTGCTCTGATCGAGGCAGGCGAGATCGCGCTCGACGATCCGGTAGCAAAATATTTTGATGAATTTGACAGTTCCGAAAAGCGAAACATTACGCTGCAAAATCTGTTGACTCACACATCCGGTTTTCGCGCGTGGCTTCCATTCTATTTGTCCAAGAATCTGCCGTCAGCAGAACACGGTATTCACACGGGCCCCCACGATTCGGATATTAAAAATTTTGTATTTAACGAGATCGCTCGACGGCCGCTGGTTAATTCGGTAAATTCCTGGGTAGTTTACAGCGATCTCAATTTTATTTTGCTCGGGCTTCTGGTCGAAAAGATATATCAGCGCGACTTAAATTTTATCCTCGTCACCGAGATGTATGAGAAACTCGGTCTCTTTCAGACTTTTTTTGCCGGGGAACCTTCGCTTAGACAAAAAATCGCAGCCAGTGAAACGGGAAACGGTTTTGAAAAGCAGACATGCGTCGAACAGGGGTTTCTTTTGCCCGAATCTGCGAATATCACTACTCCGGCGTTTCGTTCGGATATTATTTGGGGCGAGGTCCACGATGGTAACGCATATTTTATGGGCGGAGTTGCCGGGCACGCGGGACTGTTCTCGACGGCCGAAGAGACGTTCAAGATCGCACAACAGTTTTTGGCAAATTCGACAACCCTTTTACTGCCATCAACCTGCGGTCTTTTTAGAAACAATTTTACCGATGGCTTGAATGAAAATCGCTCGATATCATTTCAGCTTGCGTCCACTGCCGACTCAACAGCCGGTCAATTTATGTCGCCCGAAAGTTTTGGACATTTGGGTTTTACCGGCACAAGTCTTTGGATTGATCCTGTAAAGGAACGAATTTTTATTCTGCTGGCCAACCGAACCCATAACCGAACGCCGCCTTTTGTAAACATAAACTCCGTGCGGCGGACGTTTCACGAACTGGCCATCGAGATGCTCGATAAAAATTTAAGAGCAACGAAAACATTTGAAATTTAATCATACCGACGCTTTCCCCAAAGTAACTTTTAAGGCCCGGAGAATTATAATCAGATGAAATATCTTGCTGCGACGATTTTTATATTTGGGGCGCTTTTGACGGGAGCGTTTGGACAGACCAGTACATCGACCCGACCGCGGGTTGCCCCGACCGCAACGCCGCCCAGGATCGTCAACGATCCGTACGAAAATCAACCGACCGGGCCTCCGGTTCTAAAGGGCAATCCAAATCGACAGGGAGAAAACTCGACTCCCGCTGCCTCAGTGGATGATGACGAGATTATTCGCGTCGAGACCAATCTCGTCACGATGCCAGTTTCTGTTTTGGATCGCGACGGCCGGTTTATTTCGGGTTTGCAGCAGCGGGATTTCAAAATATTCGAAAATGGGGTCGAGCAAAAACTCGACTACTTTCAGTCGGTCGAACAACCGTTCACCGTAATTCTGTTGATAGATGTCAGCCCGTCGACTCAGTTTAAGATCGAAGAGATCCAAAATGCCGCGATTACATTTATCAATCAATTGAGGGCCGGAGATAAAGTCATGGTCATCGCTTTTGACGAGCGTGTCCAGGTTTTGAGTCCGGTGACCGGCAACCGCAATCAGTTGAGAAATGCGATCAGACAGGCTCAATTTGGCGACGGTACCAGCCTCTACGAAGCTGTTGATTATGTTATCAGCAGGCAGTTGCGAAATATCCAGGGGCGAAAAGCGGTGGTCTTATTTACCGACGGTGTAGACACGACATCCAGACGAGCGACCTATGTCGGTACGCTTCGGGCGACCGAGGAAATTGACGCACTTTTTTACACAATCAGATATGATACGTCGCGGGACATTACAGGTGGTGGCTACCCTCGCGGCGGCGGCGGAAATGTTACATTCGGCACTATTCTCGGGGCGATACTGACGGGCGGCAATGTCAACATTGGTGGTCCGGTGGCGAGGGGCGGCGGAGCGAGCTCGGCCGAATATCAGCGAGGCCGCCAATATCTCGAAACGCTTGCCGCCAACAGCGGCGGTCGCCAATTCGAAGCCCAATCGATTTATAACGTGGACGCGGCATTCGCCGGAATCGCAGAGGAATTGAGACGCCAGTATTCGCTCGGTTATTACCCTGAAACGGTCGGCCAGATAGGGGAACGCAGGCAGATCAAGATCCGCGTATTGCGGCCGGGAGTCATCGTCAGGGCGAAAAATAGCTACATAGTCGGACAGACCGGCCGCAATGTAGCCGGAAAGTAAGGCGAGTTGAAAATTGTAAGATTAATGGGAGGTCAATAAACTGGCTTCCCATTTTAGCGTTTTGCATCTCAGGCGGGATATTTTAGCATCGTAGAAGCTGGACATTAAAGATAACCAATGAAAGCCAAACTATCTGCCACACTGTTAGTAATATTTGCGGTTTGTACCGCAAACTTGATGGCGCAGGTTCGGCGGACGGACACTCAGACCGACGGCAAAAAAAACCAGCGTCAAACCAAGCCGACGCCTACTCCGGCACCGTCTCCGAAAGGAGTTGCCGCAATGCCGGAGGTCTCGGACGATGATGATGTCATTCGCGTAAGCACTCAGCTCGTCGCGGTGCCCGTGCGGGTAATGGATCGTAAGGGCCGCTTTATCGGGGGCCTCGAAAAAGAAAACTTTAGAGTTTTTGAAAACGGCGCGGAGCAGGAGGTCGCCCTGTTTTCGAATGAACACCAGCCCTTCACGGTGGCACTTGTTTTAGACATGAGCTATTCGGCAAAATTTAAGATAGCCGAAATACAGTCTGCCGCGATCGCATTTATCGATCAGCTTCGCCCGCAGGATAAGGTTTTGGTCGTGTCGTTTGACGGTGACGTTCATGTGCTCTGCGAGGCTACTGGCGACCGCAAAGTCGTCTATCGCGCTATCCGGTCCACCAACATCGCGACCGGCACGAGCCTGTACGAGGCGGTCGATCTGGTAATGAACAACCGCCTGCGTCAAATCGAGGGTCGAAAGGCCGTCATTCTATTTACCGACGGTGTGGATACGACCAGCCGAAGGTCAAGCGATTATCAAAATCTGCACGATGCGATGGAACTGGATTCGCTGATCTACACGATCAGATACGATACTTTTGCCGATGTTCAGAACATGAAAAATGGCCCGGTCGTCGCCCCTCGGCCAAAGATCTCGATACCAACAACGCAGTCGGGAGGGCTTGGGTTGCCAGTGCTGCTTCCCACAATAGGTGCGGCAAGCAGTCAGGGAACGACGCCCGAGGAGTATGAAAAAGCGGCTGAATATCTCGATCAATTGGCATTGCGAACCGGAGGCCGTCAGTATGACGCCACATCGGTTGGAAACCTTGCGGATGCATACTCAAAGATCGCCAGCGAATTACGCGAGTTTTACACCGTCGGATATTATCCGGCTGACGAACGCCGTGAAGGCAAGTCCGCTAATATAAAGGTCAAGGTGGATCAGGAAGGCGTTGTCGTGCGGGCCCGCGAAGGCTTTACTTTCAGCCGTTCCGGGAAAAAAACTTTCCGTTAAATCTCTGTCCCGTCCGGGACGATGGCATTTTTAGGCACAATTATTATTCCCTCGCGAATATAAAATGAGCGGTCAGGCGCATCGTAATTCTCGATGTTATCTCTGTTCAGAAGTTTAACGTTTTTGCCGACGCGGACATTTTTATCGAGGATGCATTTGCGGATAATACTGTTCGAACCTATGCCGATATGTGGTTTTTGACCATCAATATTTCCCCGGATCTCAGAGATCGTCTCAAAAATATCTGACCCCATCACTATCGAATCTTCGATAACCACACCGTTATCGATCCTGCTGCGAAGCCCGATTATCGATTTCCGGATCCGAACTCCGTTTAGAATACACCCCTCGGATACCATCGAATTATCGATATCGCAGTCATGTAATTTTGACGGCGGCAGATAACGGCTGCGCGTATAAATCGGAGCCGCTGTGTCGAAAAAGTTAAATTTTGGCAGCGGGGACGCGAGGTCCAGATTGGCTTCGTAAAACGCACGGATAGTTCCAATATCTTCCCAATAGCCCTTGAACATGTGAGCCTGGACAGTGCATTTTTCAATCGCTGAAGGGATAATTTCACGCCCAAAATCAACCCAGGTTTGGTCGGTTTTTAATAGTTCGACGAGCTTGCTGTAATTAAAAACATAAATACCCATCGAGGCGAGAAACGGCCGGCTTGCAGCGTTTTCTTCGGACAAACCGAACCTCGTGGTGTCGACCCGCATAGCATCGAGTTCGTCCGCGCTTGGTTTTTCCTTAAATTCAACAATCTCGCCATTTTCGTCCGCCTTTAGAATTCCGAATTCACGAGCTTCGTCCTCTCGGCACGGGACGACCGAAACGGTCAGATCGGCTTCGGTTTTAAAATGACGATCGAGGAATTTCCGGTAATCCATTCGGTAAAGATGATCGCCAGAGAGGATCAAAAGGGTGTTGACCCGCCAGTCACGCAGGTGCGGCAGCATTTGGCGGACAGCGTCGGCGGTTCCCTGAAACCAGTCACGGTTGTCCTTTGTCTGTTCGGCTGCCAGAACTTCGACAAATCCTGACGAGAACGACGAAAATCGATACGTTCGCGAAATATGGCGATTCAGCGAGGCGGAATTATATTGTGTGAGAACAAATATTTGGGTGATCTCGGAATTGATACAGTTCGATATTGGCACGTCGATCAGCCGATAGGTCCCGCCGAGCGGCACGGCAGGTTTTGAACGTTCCTGTGTCAATGGAAAAAGACGTGATCCGGTTCCGCCACCCAAAATGACCGCTACTACGTTGTCGTGTTGTCCCATATTAGTGAATATTAAAGCGTAAATAGTTAATAGTAAATAGGTAATCGTTTATTTTCGAACGGGTTTGCGGGGAGCTATCGGGTATTCTGGATTTACTATTACCGTATTACTATTTACTATTCACTATAAAGATGTGGTACTGGACAAAAATTGTGTTTCTCATATTCGTCGGTGCCATCGCAGTGTGGCTGGCGTACGAATTGATCACGTTTCCGTCTATATCGAGTCTCCGAAATGATAACCCGGCCACATCGTCTATGATTGAGTTTCGAATTTCAGAAGCAAAAACTGAGGGGCGAGAGCCGCGGAAATTTATGATCTGGATGCCGATCGAACAGATCTCGCCAAATCTACAGCGGGCGGTATTGGCTGGAGAAGATTCCCGATTTTTCCAGCATGACGGATTTGACTGGGATGCGATCCAAAAGGCTTGGGATGAAGCCGTAAAGGCGGGCGAAAAAGAGGCCAAGGCAGAGGGCGATTACGACCCAAATGACTGGATACCGCCGATGCCGAGTTTTAAACGCGGTGCCTCGACTGTGACGCAGCAGCTTTCAAAAAACCTGTTTTTATCCGAGGATCGCAATTTTCTGCGAAAAGGACGCGAAGCAGTCTATACCTACTTTCTCGAACGCGAGCTTTCGAAAAAACGGATCCTGGAGATATATCTGAATATCATCGAATGGGGCGACGGCATTTACGGTGCCGAGGCCGCGTCCCGCACCTATTTCAAAAAAAGTGCATCCGATCTGACCAGGGATGAGGCGGCGTTTTTAGCCGCGATGATCCCGAGCCCGCTAAATATCTTTAACCCGGCAAAAAACCGCAAACGCGTCGTCCGCCGCCAGCGTGTTATCCTGCGCGGGATGAACTCAATTAAGTTGGATTATTCTCAAAAGTGAGATCGGCGTTACTACTCATTAAAATGCTGGCCGCTCGGGTTAAAAAAGTTTACGATCACTTTTCTAGACTGGCAACCTGCGCGATTTGACGACGGATTCAGATGCGACCGTCGACGGGTAAAATAAGATAAAAAAAATGGCGGGCAATCGCGCCCGCCGTATTTATTATTATGTCATTGGAATCCAACGCCTTACTTTTGGCTTCCAATATAAGTAAACGCTCACGAAAACGATAAGTTGCAAAAATGTTTTGCACTTACGGGCATTTGATTGATCGCAGCTTAAGTTTGACTAAGCGATTGTGACTATCTAAACTTAGCAGCGTGGTGTGTTATTGCAACTTGCGGCCACGTAAAATAAACCGCTAAACAGCAAAGAGTTTAACCAGACGTATTTTTTAACTCTGTGCTTGTTTGGCACAGAGTTTTTTAATTAAAGGGCAGTCCCCGCGACTATGGCAAATTTTCTCGAGCTATTAAAAGAAAAGATTATCGTTTTTGATGGTGCAATGGGCAGCAATCTTCAGGCTCTGAGCCTGACGATCGACGACTGGGGCGGTCCAAATTTTGAGAACTGTTCAGAGAATCTGCTCTATACCCGTCCCGACGCTATTGAGACGGTGCACGCGAGTTTTCTGGAAGTCGGCTGCGACGTTATCGAGACCAATAGTTTTGGCGGCAGCGAGGTCGTGTTGACCGAGTTTGGAATTGCCGACAAAACTTACGACGTCAATAAAAAATCGGCCGAACTCGCAAAGCGATTGGCGAGCGATTATTCAACATACGATAAGCCGCGATTTGTCGCCGGTTCGATCGGGCCGGGAACCAAACTCCCGACGCTTGGGCACATAACATATAACGATCTGAAAGATGCATACCGAGAGCAGATCAGCGGATTGTTTGACGGCGGTTCCGATATCTTCATGGTCGAAACATGTCAGGATCTGCTCCAGACAAAGGCGGCGTTGGCTGCGATCTTTGAATTTTTCGAAAAGCGGAAAGTAAAGATTCCAGTTATCGCTTCGGTCACGATAGAGGTTTTTGGGACCATGCTCAATGGTACCGAGATCGGGGCCGCTCTGACGGCCCTCGAACCGTTCCCAATCGACGTCATCGGTATGAACTGCGGCACCGGGCCAAAGCATATGAGCGATAGCTTTCGCTATTTGTGTGAGAATTCACCGATCCCGGTTTCGGTTTTGCCAAACGCCGGATTGCCCGAGGTTAAGGACGGAAAACAGCATTATGACGAAACGCCCGAAAGTTTCGCGGCACAGGTCGAGCATTTTGCAAAAGATTTCGGTGCAAATATCGTCGGCGGATGCTGTGGAACATCGCCGGAACATTTGAAGCAGGTGATCGAAAAATTGAGCGGTGTTTCGCCAAAACAAAGAAACGCAAAACTCGCTCCCTCGGCTTCATCCATTTATTTTCAACAGCCTTTCACTCAGGACGCTTCGTTTTTGATCGTCGGCGAGCGGGTCAACGCTTCGGGTTCTAAAAAAATGCGCGATCTGCTCGACGCCGAGGATTGGGACGGGCTTGTTTCGCTTGCAAAATCTCAGGAACGCGAGGGTGCTCATATTCTCGATATAAATGTCGACTTTGTCGGCCGTGACGGCGTTGCCGATATGCACGAGCTGGCATCGCGTCTGGCAACGGCGGTCAAGATCCCGCTGATGTTCGATTCGACCGAGTGGGAAAAGATGGAAGCCGGCCTCGAACACGCGGGCGGCAAATCGCTCCTAAATTCGACGAATTACGAGGATGGCGAGGAACGATATTTAAAGGTTCTTGATCTGGCGAAACGTTTCGGGGCCGGAGTCGTGGTTGGTTTGATCGACGAAGACGGGATGGCCAGACTCGCAACCGACAAATTGCGAATCGCCAAAAGGGCATATAAACAGGCCGTCGAATACGGCATCGAACCGCATGACATATTTTTCGATCCGCTTGCCTTGCCCATTTCGACTGGGATCGAAGAGGACCGGAAAAATGCGGACGAAACGATAAAATCAATAAAACAGATCCGAGCAGAACTACCTGAAGCGAATATTATTCTCGGCGTGTCGAATATTTCCTTTGGTCTGAGTCCAGCGGCTCGTGTGGTGCTAAATTCGGTCTTCCTGCACGACTGCGTCGAAGCGGGGATGAATTCTGCAATCGTTAATGCGTCAAAAATACTGCCTCTCATGCGTTTTTCCGAGCACGAGATCGACACCGCCCGCGATCTCATCTATGACCGGCGCCGATTTGATGGGAACGCCGACGCCCCCGTCGGCAAGGATGCCGCTTCGGCATCCTTAGAAACCGATAATGACTCAACTCCTAACGACCATAAGGCCGCTGGAAACCGCGGCCTTGCGGACGAGGGCGTCCGCGTTCCCGATTCGATCTGCACCTATGACCCGCTCGGCGAGTTTACAACCATGTTCATGGGCAAATCGGCACAATCGATAAAACCCGACATTTCGAATCTGCCGATCGAGGAAAAACTCAAACATCACGTCATCGACGGTGAAAAAATCGGGCTCGAGGACGCCTTAAAGCTCGGTCTCGAAACATACCCGCCGCTCGACATCATCAACGACATTCTGCTCGACGGTATGAAAACCGTCGGCGAACTTTTCGGCTCGGGTCAGATGCAATTGCCGTTTGTTTTGCAGTCGGCCGAGGTAATGAAGGCGGCTGTGAAATTCCTCGAACCGTTTATGGACAAGGTCGAGGGTTCTAATAAAGGCGTCCTCGTGCTCGCTACCGTTAAAGGCGACGTGCACGATATCGGCAAAAATCTCGTCGACATCATTCTCACCAACAACGGCTACAAAGTCGTAAATTTAGGGATCAAACAGCCGATCGACGATATTTTGCGTTCCTGGGAAGAAACCAAGGCCGATGCTATCGGGATGAGCGGATTGCTCGTCAAATCCACGCTGATCATGCGCGACAATCTCGAGCTTATGAACGAACGCGGGATAAATGTGCCGGTCATTCTGGGCGGTGCGGCTCTTAACCGCCGCTACGTCGACGCCGATCTTATCCCGCTGTATAACGGGAAGCTTTTCTACGCCCGGGACGCATTTGACGGCCTGCACGCGATGGATGAACTTACGGCAAATACTGAAGTCAGAGTGCAGAATGCAGAATCGAAAGCGGCTGCGGCCAGCGTCGAGGCGGAAACGCGACCGGTAGGGAGTGTGCCAAGTGACGACATTCAAACGGTTACGGACGAAGAGGATTTGGTCGGCGAAGATGCGAAACTCGGCAAACAGGCCGCTCGAGTTTCAACTCGTTCCGAGGGCGATACGACGCACACAACACGATCGGATATTTCAACGATCGTTAATATTCCAAAAGCTCCTTTTTACGGATCAAAAGTCGTCGAGATCCGCGATCTGACAAAGGTATTCGACTACATTAACGAAACCGCCTTGTTCAAAGGCCAGTGGCAGTACAAACAGGGCCGCAAAACGCCGGATGAATATCAAAAGATCGTCGAGGAAACAGTTTTGCCAAAATTTGCCGAGATAAAGGCCCTCGCGATTCGGGACAAACTGCTCGAGGCAAAGCTGGTTTACGGATATTATCCATGCCAATCGAGCGGCAACGATCTCATAATTTACCAGGACGACGAGAGCACCGAACGGATGCGTTTCACCTTTCCTCGCCAGCCGATAGATCAACGCGGTGGTAAAAACCTCTGTCTGGCAGACTATTTTGCATCGGTTGAATCGGGAAAAATCGATGTCGTCGCCTTTGACCTGGTCACTATGGGCCGCCGTGCGAGCGAATATTCCGCGGAGCTTTTTAAAGCTGATAATTACACTGAATATCTGCTATTTCACGGCCTTTCAGTCGAATCTGCCGAAGCCCTCGCCGAGATGTGGCATAAACGGATCCGCGAAGAACTTGGCATCGCCAGTGCGGACGCACCGGAACTTGCCAAATTGTTTCATCAGGGTTACCAAGGTTCCCGATACAGCTTTGGATATCCCGCATGCCCGAACTTAAACGACCAGACAAAGCTTTTCCAGCTTCTCGAACCCGAACGGATCGATGTTGAACTGACCGAGGAATATATGCTCGAACCGGAACAGTCCACGTCTGCAATTATCGTCCATCATCCCGAGGCCAAATACTTTCAGATAACTTAGACTCGACCACAACATTCAATGTCCGGTTCCCGGCATTCGCTCTCCGGTGCTAAACTATCGCTTTGCCAATGCCAGAAAAAAACATTCAAACCGTCTCGTCCGATCAGTCGTTACATCGCGAACCGGATTTTCCGAACACCAGCGAGATCAACGTTCTGGAGCGTACGGAAAGAGCCGGGTTCCGTCTTGCTCATCGGATGAATCAAGGCGTTTGGAAGCGATTGATGACGTTTGGGCAGCGTCACATCGGGTCGTTATGGATTTATCTGGCGACTTACAATCTGATGAATGTTTTTGGGATCGAGAATGTTGAGAATTCCGATGTTGAGACTCCAGTGGTGCTGGTCGCAAATCACAGGTCATTTTTTGATATGTACACCGTGTCGAGTGTGATCTTTCGCAGGACAAGACGCCCTGTAAAGCTTTTCTTTCCTGTCCGCGCAAAGTTTTTTTATGACAATCCGGTGGGTTGGTTCGTCAATTTTGTCATGGGCTGGTTCTCGATGTATCCGCCGTTTTTTCGTGAAGACAGGGAAGTTAAAAAAAGAGAATTCGATAAATACTCGCTGCGACGCCTTATTCAACTTTGCAGCCAAGGCCATGCCCACATGATCGGATTTCATCCCGAGGGCAAACGCAATCTCGACGGCGGCCCGTACGATTTCCTTCCGGCGCAGCCCGGGATCGGTAAAGTAATCTACTCCGCACAGCCGCAGGTAATCCCGGTTTTTATCACCGGCCTGAGCAACGATCTGCCCCGCCAAGTGCTTGGTAATTGGACGGGCGGGCCGCAAATCCGTCTCTGGTTTGGTGACCCCATCGATTTCACGACATTTTATGAAAAGAGCGACCGGATCAGAACTCATAAAGAGATCTCTGACTTTATAATGATCAAAATTAAAGAGTTGGGAGCCAAAGATCAAGCCAAGTTTGGCGAGTAAACGGATTATTGCTTGGGAACGGCGGTGTTCGATCCCGGAGCATTCGTCGCCACCTGAGCGGGGTCAGTCTGTTTCTGGCCTTCGTCGGGCGATTTCCAATCCGCTTTTTGCAAGAGCTCAACTGCGAAACGAACCGGCACTGCCATATTTGCAGCGGTGTTTTCAGTAAACACACCAAAATTTACACCGATCACTTTTCCCGATTGGCCGAATAGTGGGGCTCCGGAGCCGCCCTCGGCGGTTTTTGCGTCATGAACTATTCGTCGGGCGTCCAGATCCGTAATCGCTCCTTGAGTAGTGAGCGGAACGATCTTTTGCGACTGTGCCAGAAAGTTGATTAAATTTGTCCGCGAATTCCCAAAACGCTGATTGATAGATTTTGCTTCCTCATCGTCGACCATCGCGAGCAGCCGGTCGGGACCGCTCGGGTAACCCATAGTCACAACCGTTTTACCGACGGCCGCAGATTCGGTTTCGGTGTCTATGGGCAGACTCGGTATTTCTGAGGGAAGCGACTCTGGATCGATCGTGCCGACAGCAACGTCCTCTTTACTACCGAGTTCGCGAATCTTCAGCGGAAATGGCTGGCCAAAGTTTGGAAAATAGATGACAAGGCGTTTGAGACGCGGTCGTCCGTTTGCCGACTGCATCATCTGCTTGACTTGGTCATCCTCTTCCCAAGGCTGGACGACATGTCGGTTGGTAACAATATAGCCGCCGCCGACGTGGAATCCGGTTCCGATAAAATCGTATTCGACGGTCGAACCATTACCTTCGGTCGTGAGACCGATCTGCGGAACTCCCAACGGACGGGCGGGATCTTCGGACGGGACTGGTTCATACGGGTTCGGCCTGAACGATTGAGGATCGGCATACCTCAGGACCTTGCCGGATTTTCGTTCGACAAGGTCGTAAACACCGACGATCAAACACACGCCGCTGCCGTATTCGAGGCGTAAATTCGGTGCGAGCGAGACGGTCCTCATCAGATCTTTGTTGGTCTTGTCGAGCTGGACGATCTGATCACTTGTTTGGCCAAGTTTGTCCTCAAGCTTTGATATAACCGCACTCTGCTGCTGCGACACAACTCGGCTTTCGCGAAGCTCTCGGTTCACCGCAAAGCCTATGTACAAAACACCCGTTATAAACCCGATAGCGAGAACGAGCGTAATCAATTTGCTGGTCCACGAGATCTCACGCGATAATTCGCGAACAAATTCGCGAAGAAATGCCTTGGCATCGTCACGGTTCGCCGACGAGGCTGACTCAAGAGCCGCATCCTCGATAAATCTCGAAATATGCGGCTGATCGCGGTTTGTTGTAATGAGCGAAGATTTTGTTTCGAGCGAAAAGAAGGAGAATGAAATATCATTCTCCGGAACCTCGATCACGTCGCCATCCGCGATCGCGATGTAGCGTCGTATGGGATTGGCGTTGACCTTTAGCCCGAGTGAATCATTAAAATCAACGATGCGGTAAACGCCGTCCGCATTCTCCAGATCAAACCACGCCCCGCCGCCAGTAGAATGCGGCGTGTGGATCTGGAGGTCGCTCGTGTCATCAGAACCGATCCGAATCCTTTCCTGGGAAAAAAATTCAGTGCGTTTCTCAGTGCCGACCGTGATGTGAATGATAATGCCGACTGCCATCGTGGTAAAAACTGTTTCGTCGATGAAATTCTACCACAGTGGCATCACTTGCCCATGTCATTTTTACAAGGACGTGGCAAAATATACTCATGAGCAAGCCAAAATTTATCGAGGACCGCCAACAACTGGAAAAACTCGCCCCCATGCTGTTGGCGCCGATTAAACGGCAGGTTTTTGTCTGTACAGGAAAGTCATGCTCGGCTGTCGGCGGACAGGAAGTAATGGCCGAATTCTCGCGAATTCTCACTGAAAAGGGCCTTCGGCAAGGCAAAGAATCAAAAGGCCGCAACCCTATGGGCGAAATCGTCCTGACTGAGTGTGGCTCGATCGGCTTCTGTTCCATCGGCACCGCCGTCATGGTCTATCCGGACGGCATAATGTACGGCCAAGTCCAACCCGAAGACGCCGCGGAGATTGTTGAGGAACATTTGGAGAAGGGGAAGGTGATAGAAAGATTGGCGTTGATGCATCTATCGGAACCGCCTGCGTAAGCGGGCGGCCAGTTGGAGGGCGACAAACTGACCGCCCCCTAACGGGAGGCAGTTCCGACAAAACACATCGAAAAAGGAAACGTCGTCAAGAGACTAGCGTTGATGGAAATAGCTCTTTACGAAGGAGGGGTGGCACCCGCTTCGGGTGACGGGGTGGTTCTCTCGTCGCCCGCATTCGCTCAACGCCCGTGGAAACTAACGTAGAGAATCACCCCACGGCTAAAGCCGCACCCCTCCTTCGTAAGGAGAGGAGTTTTCATTCTTCCAATCGAAGTTACTGCGAACAACGTCGAGTACCCACTCAGTGTCTTCAAATACTCTCTTGTTCTCGAACCGAATTACCCTGATCCCGTGCGACTCAGCGTATTCTCGTTTTGATCGATCATTCAATCCCGGATGATCGACGAAATGACCTTCTCCATCAAGCTCGATCGCGAGTTTCTCTGAAGGGCAGTAGAAATCGAAGATGTAGTTGCCGATGCTGTGTTGTCTCCGGAATTTGCGCCCGTCGAGTTTAGAGTTCTTTACTAAGTTCCAGAAAGCTGCTTCGGCTGGCGTGAGGCTTTTGCGAAGTTTGGTTCGAAATTTCGCGAAGTGTGGTAGGGAATGGATGTCGGTTTTGCTTCGCTTATACTTCATAGTATCGCACCGCCCTAGAGAACCACCCCGTCCGCCGAAGCGGCGGCCACCCCTCCTTCGTAAGGAGGGGACCTGGAAGGCGACGCTCGCTACGCTCGCATCGCAGTTAAAATCTCATCAACCACCTTCTTCGCATCGCCAAAGAGCATTAGCGTATTTTCTTTGTAGAACAGCGGGTTATCGACACCGGCGTAGCCGCTGGCCATGCCGCGTTTCATGACGATGACGTCGCGCGATTCCCAGACGTGGAGGACCGGCATGCCGGCGATCGGTGAGCCGGGGTCGTCCATGGCCGACGGGTTGACGATGTCGTTGGCACCGATCACC
>JBGTCS010000472.1:0-4863 GCA_041748715.1 Pyrinomonadaceae bacterium
GAATTTGGCCCTTTTGCTCCATGTCTGATGGAAACGTTGCCGGATGCGAGATTGACGATCGCCGAAACAATAAAGAATGGCGATACACGATCCGGTCCGGAATTCAAAAGTTTTTCATGCTCGCGTTCGATCGCCCAAAAATCACCAATACCCGAACTGATATAGGTTCCGATCATTTCAGAGTTGGAGTCGTCAATAACAAGACCACTATGTTTGACAGCTTCGTCAGATGCAGCCAATGCGAAATGGGTAAATGCCCCCATTCTGCGAGCTTCTTTTTTGTCCAGGAAGTTCAACGGATCAAAATTTTTGACTTCACACGCAAATTTCGCCGAAAACCTTTCGGCGTCGAATTTCTTTATATAGTCGGCTCCGCTTTCACCATTCATCAAAGCGCGCCAAGTCGTTGGCACGTCATTTCCGACTGGCGTAACCAATCCAAGTCCGGTAACTACGACACGACGTTTCATATATTCAATGGAAAATGGACAATTGAAAATGGACAATGGCGATCCTAACTTCCATTATCCATTATCAATTATCCGTTAAACTAAGCCGCTTTATGCTGTTCGACGTAGGCGTAAGCATCGCGGACGCCCTGGATCTTCTCGGCGTCTTCGTCTGGAATTTCGATGTCAAATTCCTCTTCGAAACGCATTACGAGTTCGACCAGATCGAGCGAATCTGCTCCGAGATCCTCGATAAACCGAGCGTTTTCCGTAACTTCGGCCTCATCGACCCCCAATTCATCCACGATTATCTGTTTGATCTTATCTTGTACTTCTGACATAAATTCTCCTCTTTTTATAGCGATCCTAAATTATTTCTCAAACTTTCAGTATTTTCAATGTTGGCATAAACAGCTTCGCGATTGATCTGCCTCACCAATCCCGTTAAAACCTTACCCGGCCCGATCTCGACAAATTTCGCGGCACCGGCGGACACCATATTTTCAATCGTCTGCAGCCATCGCACCGGCGACGACACTTGTTGGGTCAGCATTTCACAAACCTTGGATGTATCACTGTTCAATCCCGCATCCACATTGTGAAAAATCGGAAAGGCAAATTCGCCGTAATCGAGACCGGCTAGTTCGATCGCCAACTGCTTCTGCGCTGGCATCATCAACGCACAATGAAAAGGAGCCGACACATTTAGCTTAATTGCTCGTTTTGCACCTTTATCCTTTAATATTTCACACGCACGATCCACAGCTTCGACGTTGCCAGCGATAACCACTTGCGATGGCGAATTGATATTCGCCGGGCTGCAAACCTGTCCTTGTGCGGCCTCTGCACATCCGGCCTCCACAATAGCCACATCGAGGCCAAGTATCGCGGCCATTCCTCCGACACCGACGGGAACCGCTGCCTGCATATAGGTTCCGCGTTTCCGAACGGTTCGGACAGCACTTGCAAAATCCAAAACGCCCGCCGCGACAAGAGCTGAATATTCGCCCAAGCTGTGACCCGCAACAAAACCCGGTTCCGGAAGTCCTTCGCCCATCGCCGCATAATATGCCGCAACCGATGTCGTCAAGATCGCGGGCTGAGTGTTCGCGGTTAGTTGAAGGTCAGCCTCGTCACCGGAAAAACACATTTCCGAAAGGGAAAAATCGAGAGCGTCATCCGCCGCTTCGAAAACCTCGCGCGCCGCAGCAAAATTATCAAACAAGTCTTTCCCCATCCCAACGGCCTGACTGCCCTGGCCGGGAAAAATATAGGCAATTGCGGATCGCGGATTGCGGATCGCGGATTCTTCGCTCATCGTTTTCGCACCTTCGCTCTGATTCGTATTTTCGACCCACTTTGCGTCATAAATCCGCAATCCGCAATTCGCAATCTAAAATCGAATAACCGTTCCGCCCCATGTGACGCCGCCGCCAAAAGCGGTCAGCAAAACGAGGCTTCCTTCTTTGATCTTGCCGGATTGGATGCATTCGTCCATTGCGATCGGTATTGATGCAGATGACGTATTGCCCATTTCGGCGATGTTGGAATAAACCTTTTCGTCCGGGACACCCAGCCTTGACGCGACCGCGTCCGTAATTCTCTGATTGGCCTGATGCGGGATAACAATGTCCACATCCTCGACCTTATATCCTGCTCTTTCAACCATTTCAGCCGAAATATCGGCCATCGAACGCACGGCAACCTTAAAAAGCTCGTTGCCCTTCATCTTAAAAAAATGTTCGCCGTCTTCGATTGTTTTGTGGGTGGTTCCCATTTTCGTGCCGCCGCCGGGAGCATAAAGCTGCTCTTCGTACCGGCCGTCCGAACGGATCTTTGTGGCAAGGATGCCTTTTCCGTCTGGAACGGGACCCAGAACCGCTGCACCTGCTCCGTCACCAAAGATCACGCAGGTTCCCCGGTCCGTATAATCTACATACTTGGTCAAAACTTCCGCACCGATCACCAACGCGTATCGGATCTGACCCGTTTTGATCATCGATTCGATCATTGTCAAACCGTATAAGAATCCGGAACACGCCGCAAAAATATCCATTCCGGCAGCGTTCGTCGCACCGATCTGTGCCTGTATCAGAGCACCGGTGGATGGCATGATTTGATCAGGCGTCGTTGTGGCGCAAACGATGATATCGATATCGGCAGGGGTTAATCCGGCGCGTTCGAGAGCCTGCAGCGCGGCCTTGGAACCGAACATTGAAGTGTATTCGTTCTCGGCTGCTTTGTGCCGCTGCTTGATGCCGGTTCGCGTGGTTATCCATTCATCGTTGGTATCCACCATTTTTTCCAGATCGGCATTTGTTAAAATGCCGTCCGGAAATGAGTGTCCCATCCCGATGATGCCCGCGTTTTGTGATGTCATTAGATTCGAATTAGAACTAAAAATTTTGAGCTATTTCAAATATCTATTCAGTTTCTTTGACGTCGATAATTTTCCGGCCCTTATACATACCGGTTTTTGGATCGATATGATGAGGTATCTTTGCTTCGCCCGTATCTTTGTCAAGATAGAATTGCGGCGTATTAAGCGAGTCGTGAGCACGGCGTGTTCGCGTGCGTGCGTGTGAATGTCGTCGTTTAGGATTTGGCATAATTACTCTTGGCAGATCGTCAAAGGTCTATTTACTGACACGATCTGCGGGTACAAATATCGTCTATTTCAAATTCTTAAGTGCCGCCCAACGCGGATCAATATCATCGTCGGCACATTTACAATCTATCAAATTTAAGTTCGCACCGCATTGCGGGCAAAGCCCTTTGCAATCTTCACGGCAAAAAATCTGTTCCGGCACCACTAGCAGGAGCTGTTCCCTGACCACCTCGGCCATATCGATCTTTCCGTCCTCGGCCAGCGATTCGTCGAGTGCTTCGTCACTAACTTCGGCCACATAATCCGTAGATTGTTTGCCGGAATCGATAAAAACCGCGGTGAAAGGAATCTCAAGTTTCTTTACCACCGGCTCCAGGCATCGGGTACAATCATGCGAAATTTCCGTTTCTATGGTTCCGCGAAATTGTGCCCGTTCGTCCGAGCGGATCATTTCACCTTTCAAAACTGCGGGTTGGGTCAGCCGTAAACTTTCACCCTCAAGATCGATCTCGTTCGGCTCGAATGACAATTCGAGCTCTTTTGCCATTGTTCCAATGCTAGACAGATCGATGATCATAGTTACTTTATAAAACTTCCCCTAAAACCGAGTCGTAAGGCAAAGGGTTGATTATAGCTTTTGTGTAGGACGTGTCAAATAATTTGGCCCTAATTATTGCTCACGATTTACATCCGAGCCGATGGCCTCGTCTATACTGCCAAATCCTCTTTCCCGTAATATCTCCGCAAGGCCGAAATTTAATTCCCGGGCGAATGAAGGCCCGTTATATACGAACCCCGTATAAGCCTGAACAAGCGACGCCCCGGCTGCCACTTTTTGGAATGCATCCCGGGCCGTAAAAATACCGCCCACGCCGATGATGGGCAATTTGCCTATTGAATATTTATAAACCTCTGCAACCACCTCGGTCGAGCGATCGGCGAGAGGTTTTCCGCTTAATCCGCCCGCACCGATTTTTCCCACAGCCTGGGTTTTCAGGCCCTCGCGGGAAATCGTGGTATTTGTCGCAATGATCCCTGCAAGGTCTTTCTGAATTGCGATTCCGACGATCATTTCAATTTCAGACGAGGTGAGGTCAGGAGCGATCTTCACAAGCAAAGGTTTTGATCCGAGTTCCCTATTCCGGTTTTGAAGGGTTTCAAGCAGATGTTCCAAGTTGTCGGGCTTTTGGAGCTCCCTGAGATTCGGTGTGTTTGGCGACGAGATATTTACCGCCACATAATCGGCTACCGGCTGAAGCAGGTCAAAACTTTTGAGATAATTTTCTGCGGCTTCTTCGTTCGGCACATCTTTGTTTTTACCGATGTTTACACCGACGATGCACTTCCGATCGAACTTTTCCAGCCGAGTCGCAACCGCCGCTGCTCCGTCATTATTAAATCCCAAACGATTGATCAAAGCCTTATCGTCCGGCAATCGGAATAATCTGGGCTTCGGATTCCCCGGCTGCGGATCAAAAGTGACAGTACCGACCTCGACAAACCCAAAACCAAGCCCCGCAAGCTGATCGACTACAACACCATTCTTATCAAAACCCGCCGCCATCCCCAGCGGATTTGCGAACTGCAGCCCAAAACGTTCGATCTTGCCAAACAGATTGGCACGCATCGACATCTTCGGGACGAGTCCAAGTTTTAGCGCCTCAACGCCGAGTTCATGCGCCCGCTCGGCTCCCATTCCGAACATCACGGGGCGGATAATTTTTTGCCACAATTTCGACATAAATACTTGAATTGATTTTATTCGAACCCCACGGTAATCAAAACTTCCAATTCGAATCTTTGAAC
>JBGTCS010000473.1:0-15665 GCA_041748715.1 Pyrinomonadaceae bacterium
CGTCTCGGTCGGGTATACGAAGAAACGATCGTCGAACGCGACCTTCCGGGCGATGTATTTCTGACGCTTGACGCCGATCTGCAATTTCTGGTTGAGCAAGCCCTTGAACGCGGTGTCCGTGCCGCCGAGGCGAGATCTGGGTTCGTGGTCGTCATGCGGCCAAAAACCGGTGAGATACTGGCGTTGGCGAATTACCCCACGTTTGATCCCAACACTATCACGGACGCTGTTTCCGAGAATATGAGCAACAAGGCGATCCAATTTATTTACTCGCCCGGTTCGGTATTTAAATTGATTACTTATGGAGCCGGACTCGAAAAGCGGCTTTTTACGCCGACCGATGAGATCGACAGCGGAAACGGCACGATCACGATCGCGGATCACAAGTTTACCGACTCGCATACGATCGGCCGGGTCAGCTATTCGCAAGCGATGGCCCATTCGAGCAACGTCTGCGCGATCAAGACGGGAATGAGAGTTGGGCGTGAGGATTTCTTCGGTTTAGTTCAAAAAATGGGTTTTGGAGCAAAGACCGGCGTTGAATTGCCAGCCGAAACGCAGGGTATTGTTCGCCCAATTTCCAGATGGAATGGCGACTCGCTCGCGTCAATGTCCATTGGGTATGAAATTGGGGTCACTGCGTTGCAAATGACCAGTGCTTTTGCGACGATAGCTAATAACGGAATTCGGATTCAGCCCCACATTATCAAGGAAATTCGCAGGTCGGGTGATCAACCTAAAGTAGTGACGCAACCCAAACAAAATCAGGTAGTTACGCCTGAAACCGCACAAAACTTGAGAACGATGTTTAAGCAGGTCGTGCTAACCGGAACTGGCCGTCGCGCCAAGCTGAATGGATACACGGCCGCTGGCAAAACCGGTACCGCCTGGAAGTTTAATGCGAAGACAAAATCCGTCGACCGGAGCAAATATATTTCATCGTTTATCGGTATGGCACCGGCGGACGACCCAGAACTCGTGATTGGCATCGTGATGGATGAACCCAAGTCAGGAGCACGCGACGGAGGAACTGTTTCGGCACCGGTGTTTCAAGAGATCGCTCAACTGCTTTTACAGCAGTTAAAGGTGATGCCCGACGCACCGATCCGACAAGAAAGTTTGGTAGCCGAGGAAATACCTGAATCGCCTGTCGGCGGTTCCGTCGACGAAACCCAGGTCGATAACAAATCCGGAACCGGTTCGAAGCCGGACCCGAAAAAAAGCCCGGTTGCTAAAGACAAAGTGAAAGAGCTAAGAAAGACCGAAGTCAAAAATGTAACCGGACAGCCTAAACTAACCGCCTGGCTGTCGAGACCGCATGATGTAGCCGAACTATTTAGAAAAATAGAAAGAGTGAAAATTGAAACTTGAAACCGCAATTAAATATATGGACGTCACCGACGCACTTGATCCCGCTTTGCGTTTACGCGAGGTGGGTTCTTTTGCTATCGACTCGCGCGAGGTTCGTCCCGGTGATGTTTTTTTTGCACTTTCGCAGCCAGATTATAAAAACAACGGTTTTAACGGCGATTTCGAAGACTCGACTTGCTATGTCAGGGCAGCCTTTGAAAAAGGCGCGATTGCAAGCGTAGTTCGTTTGGATCGTTTTCGGGAATACGAGGCCGAGATTGGTGAGTTTCGCGACCGGCTGGTTTTTGTCGATGATGCGATCGCTGCATTCCAGCGCCTTGCTCATGGGGTTTATCTCGAATGGAATAAACCGGTTGTGGCGATCACAGGAAGTGCTGGAAAAACCACTGCCAAGGAACTGACCGCTCATGTTTTGGCGTCGAGCGGCCGAAAAGTATTAAGGAATATTAAGAATTACAATAACGGGCTCGGCCACCCGTTGACGGTTCTAAATCTTGCGGCCGATAACAGCTACGATGTCGCGGTACTCGAAATGGGAATGTCCACGCCAATGAGAGAGATAGCCCGCCTGTGCGAGATAACTCCGCCCGATGTTGCGGTCGAGTTAAATGTACTGCCTGTTCACGTCGAACATCTCGGGTCAATCGAAAATGTCGCAAAGGCAAAGGCCGAACTTGTCGAAGGGATGAAAGAAGGTGGAACCGCAGTATTGAACGCCGATGATCCGCGAGTCGCGGCAATGTCGGCGATCTCGCGCGGAGGAACCGTCACTTTTGGCATCGACAACGTCGCCGACGTTATGGCAAAGGATATTCAGTTTGCCAGTTTCGGTACGACTAACTTTACGTTGACTGTCGGGGCGGATTCGGCAGACGTCGTATTTCCGCTCAATGGCAAACATAATATTTTGAACGCTTTGGCGGCCGCTGCCGTCGGCGTGACGTTTGGAATGTCGGCTGCGGAGATCGCCGATAGTTTGGGCACGGTTTCGGCACCGCCACAGCGTGGCGAGATTGTAAATTTTACGGACGGGTTTACGTTGATCAACGATTCTTACAATTCCAATCCCGCGGCACTGCTCTCGATGGTCGAAACGCTGGTGGATGGTTCCGGCAGCCGGCGCAAGATCGTGGTTGCCGGTGAGATGCTTGAACTTGGGCCCGAAGCCAGGCGAATTCACTCCGACACCGGCACGGCGATCGCCTGGAGCGGCATCGACATTCTGATCGGGGTGCGTGGCTTGGCAAGCGAATTAGTCGAAGGGGCCCGATCGGCTGGGCTTAAAAATGCTGACTTCGCGGCTGATTCCGAGACCGCGGCCGATATCTTGGAGAGAATTATTAAACCCGGCGACGTTATTTTGATAAAAGGTTCGCGTGGTGTGCGAACCGAAAAAGTCTTTGAACGCCTGTTGGCAAAATTTGAATTGGAGGATGAAAAGCTAGTGACGCAGGTTCGCGTATAAGATCGGCAGATGCTCTATTACTTTTTATATCAATTCATTTACCAGCAATATGGACGCTTCGGCGAGTCCTATTTTTTCAAGGGGCTCAATGTAATCCAGTACGTGACATTTCGAACGGCGATGGCGGCGATAACGGCATTGCTGCTGTCGCTCCTGCTCGGCGGAAAAGTGATCAGAAAGCTGGCCCATCTCAAATTCGGCCAAGAGATCCGCGAAGAGGGGCCGGCATCGCATCAGGAAAAACGCGGTACTCCGACGATGGGCGGCGTTTTGATAATCGGTTCGGTTTTTTTCTCGACGGTCCTCTGGGCGCGGCTCGATAGCCTTTATCTCTGGATCGCGTTAGGTGCCACGACGCTTTTTGCCGCAGTTGGTTTTGCGGACGACTGGATAAAGATCGTTAAAAAGCGAAGCCTGGGGCTAACCGGTCGGCAAAAGCTAGCGGGACAATTGGTGACGGCACTGCTCGTATGGGGCGTATTGTGGGCGTGGGGAAGTTATCCGTGGAATTTGAGTATTCCGTTTTTTAAGGCGACAGCCGAAGCCAATCCGGCCATCAGCATTAGCTGGGTCGGGCCAATTGTATATTTTTTCTTTATCGCGTTCATCTTGCTTGGTTCGTCCAACGCGGTGAATCTTACGGATGGCCTCGACGGCCTGGCGATCAGCGTGACTTTTATCGCGATGTCCGCGCTGACGGGACTGACATATCTCGCGAGCGACGCTCGATGGGCCGAAAGGCTCGACATCACGCATAATCCGGCGTCGGCCGAGCTGACTATCTTTTGCGGAGCGATGGTTGGGGCGAGTCTCGGGTTTTTGTGGTATAACGCTCCGCCGGCCGAGGTTTTTATGGGCGATGTCGGCAGCCTGGCGATCGGCGGTGCCCTCGGAACGGTGGCGATACTGACAAAACAAGAGTTTTTACTGCCGTTTATCGGCGGAGTTTTTATTCTCGAGGCATTGTCGGTGATGCTGCAGGTTTCGGTATTCAAATTGACAAAGCGGGGCGGTCAGCCAGGGCGACGCATCTTTAAGATGACACCGCTTCATCACCATTTCGAGATGACAGGTTGGAAGGAACCAAAGATCGTTTTCCGCTTTGTGATCGTCGCCGTTCTCTTTGCTTTGCTGAGTCTTTCGACGCTCAAACTGCGTTAGTCGGATCGCATATTTTAGGTTTTTGATGGAGATAAAAGATAAAAAAGCTCTCGTACTAGGCGCCGGCAAATCTGGAATTGAGGCCGCGAAATTCCTGGCCGACCGCGGGGCCGTGGTAGCGCTCCATGACAAACGCGAAGTCGAAACATGGGCCGACGCCGCAAGGTCGTTAAAAGTCTCGCACAACGTCGGGCTGATATCGGGTCAACTCCCATCGTGGCTATTAGACCAGATCGAACTTGTTGTGATCAGTCCGGGTGTTCCGACCAATACCGTGCCGGCGCGTTACGTCGATCGAAAGGACGGCGAAGTTATCGGCGAGATCGAGCTGGCCTACCGATTCTTAAAAGGCCGAGTGGTTGGAATAACCGGTTCGAACGGCAAGACGACGACGACGGCCCTTATCGGCGAGATATTAAAAAATGCGGAAATCGAGACGCAGGTTGGGGGAAACATCGGCACGCCGCTTCTCACACTGACAAAAACGTCGACTGACGACAGTTGGGCGGTTGTCGAACTCTCAAGTTATCAGCTTGAAACGATCAAGAATTTTAGGCCAAACGTCGGTCTTTGTCTCAATGTCACGCCAAATCACCTTGACCGTTACGACTCGTTTCAGGACTATGCCGTGGCCAAACATCGTCTGTTTATGAACCAGACCGCCGAAGATGTCGCAATCCTAAACGCCGATGATGAAATTACGGCAAGCTGGGCAAGCGGGTTAAAAGCAAATGTCGTTTTATTTAGCGTTAAACGGGAACTCGATGAAGGGTTGTTTCTCCGGGTAAACGACCTTGTTTGCCGTGCCAGCGGCAAAGAAAAAGTTTTAACGACACGGGACGAGATCTTTCTTCGCGGACTACACAATGTTGAGAATGTTCTTGCCGCTCTCGCCGCCGGACTCGCCTGCGGAGCGTCGCCGGAATCGATGAAAGCGACGATAAAAAATTTCAAAGGCGTCGAACACCGGATCGAATTTGTCGCCGAGATAGACGGCGTTTCATTTTATAACGATTCGAAAGCCACATCGGTCGACGCTGCGTCAAAAGCTCTCGAAGCTCTTAGCGGCGGCGGCGGCAAGACGGTTTTGATACTCGGCGGTCGCGGCAAAAATGCTCCTTATTCACCGCTTATCGATCTTATACAGAATTCGGTTCGCACGTTGATACTTATTGGCGAAGACGCCGAAAATATCGAATCTCAATTGTCGGACACTGCGGAGATAATTCGAGCAGGTTCGATCGACGAAGCTGTAAGACAGGGACTAGAAACGGCCGTTCGAGGTGACGCTGTGCTGCTGGCACCGGCGTGCGCGAGTTTTGATATGTTTAAGAGTTACGAGGAGCGTGGCGACGTTTTTAAGTCGGCGGTTCGGGCTCTGGATGAGAACCGGAAAAGTTTTAATGTTCAAGGTTGACGCTCGAAGTTAAGCGATCATGACGCAGGAAAATCGCATAGATTGGTTTATGTTAGGCATTGCCGCCGCACTCGCCCTGTTTGGGGCGATGATGGTCTATAGTGCCTCGGCGATGTTTGCCCTAAAAGAATCCGAGAGCACCAGCCAGTACACGTATTTTTACAAGCAGATCGCGTTTACAGTGGGTGGTCTGGCGGCGATGTTTGTGGTCAGCCGGATCGATTATCACGTTTTTCAAAAGACCTGGGTTGTCTATACGATACTCGCAGTAACAGTTGTTATGTTGCTGGCGGTATTTGGGTTTCCGTCGATTAACGGTGCTCAGCGTTGGATCCGGATTTCGGGTTTCTCATTCCAGCCGTCGGAATTGGCAAAGGTCGCGTTGCCGATCTTTCTGGCATATTTTTTGACAAAGCATGAGGAAAGCGTCGGGTCGCTGCGCGAAACGGTGATGCCGTGTCTGTTAGGATTTGGGCTGTTGGCCGGACTTGTATTTCTCGAAAAAGATCTCGGGACGACTATCGTCCTGTGTGCCATATTTTCGGCCGTTTATTTTGCTGCGGGGGCACGGTTGATCCATATTGGCTCAGTCGCGACGGTTTTGGGGTTGATTGGTGTCGCAGCAATATTTTTTGCCCCGTGGCGGGTGGCCCGGATGATGGCCTTTATGGACCCGTACAAATACGCTGATGACGAAGGGTATCAGGTTGTCCAGTCTTTGTACGCGATCGGTTCCGGCGGACTGTTTGGCGAGGGTTTTGCGCAGGGACATCAAAAACTGTTCTATCTGCCATATCCTTATTCGGATTTTATATTTTCGGTGGTTGGCGAAGAGCTTGGGTTGGCCGGCACGCTCGCTGTTGTTATCGCCTTTGGCTTATTGCTCTGGCGCGGAGCACGCGCCGCTTTGCTGGCACCGGACAGATTCGGAACTTTGCTCGGTATTGGCATTATTACCGGCATTATCGTTCAGGCGTTATTCAATATTAGCGTCGTGATCTCGATCCTGCCGGCAAAGGGAATCCCGCTCCCGTTTATTTCGTACGGAGGTTCGTCGGTGGTTGTGACCTTGATCGGGATTGGAATTTTACTAAATATCTCGACGTTTGCGGGCATTGGCAATTATCGCGAACGAAAACCGTCCGGCGGCGCCGCCCGTCGGCGAAACCGGATGGCTTAGGCAATCGGCTGGTGAATAATGAAAGTTTTGATCGCGGCCGGGGGAACCGGCGGACATATATATCCAGGGATCGCAGTCGCCAATGAAATAATTCGGCGGGACTCTGATTCCGAAGTTCTCTTTGTCGGGACGGCCCGCGGCTTGGAGAAAAAGATTGTTCCTGACAGCGGATACCAGCTTGCTTTGATCAACAGCTCAGGGTTAAAAAATGTCGGTTTCGCCGGAAAGATGAAAGGAATGATGGTCCTGCCGCGGAGCTTTTGGGAAGCTAAAAAGATTCTCCGAGAGTTCCGGCCGGATGTTGTGATCGGAGCGGGCGGTTACGTTTCCGGGCCGGTGTTGATGACAGCTCATTTTATGCGTTTCCCTACGATGGTCATGGACTCAAACGCTCTGCCCGGATATACAAACCGACGGCTGGCGAGATTTGTCGATAAAGCGGCGTTAACTTTCGAAGCGGCTCTGCCGTTTTTTGGCACCAAAGGTGTCGTCACGGGAAACCCCGTGCGGCAGGAATTTTTTGACGTGGCGGACAGCGACCCCGGCGAGAAGATAAATCTGTTGATTTTCGGAGGATCGCAAGGAGCCAGAGCGATTAACAACGGGGTCATCGAGGCGCTTCCTTTTTTAACGGAGCTGGCTTCAGAATTGAATATCGTCCATCAGACGGGCGAGGCCGATTTTGAGAAAGTACGGTTAGGTTACGCAGAAAATGGGTGGGAAAGTGTTGATCTTCGCCCTTATATTTCGAACATTGTCGACTCGTTTGCCGTCGCCGACATCATTATCAGCCGGGCCGGAGCGACGACCTGTGCCGAAGTTGCAGCTGCGGGACGAATGGCAATTATGATACCGCTTCCGGGTGCGGCGGACGATCATCAGCGAAAAAACGTCGAAGCGATGATCGCCAAACGGGCCGCTCGCATGATCCTGCAGTCAGAACTGACTGGACAGAGGCTGGCAAATGAGCTGCACGAGTTTATCGCCAATCCGGAATTGATCATCGAATTGGCGACCGCTGCCCGCAAAATGGCCCGGCCTGACGCGGCCGAGGCGACTGTCGATATAATAGAAGGGCTGCAAAAGAATCGGCCCGAATACATCAGCGTCAACTAAAAGTTATGTTTCGTCACGTTAAAAGAATTCATTTTATTGGTATCGGCGGCATCGGAATGAGCGGGATCGCCGAGGTTTTGTGCAATCTTGGGTTCGTTGTTTCGGGTTCGGATGCTAAAAAGTCGAAAAATACCGACCGGCTCGAAAAGCTTTTTAAGGTTCGAATAGCCGAGGGCCATGCGGCCGAGAATGTTCGGGATGCTCAGGTCGTTGTTTACTCGTCGGCCGTTAAAGATGACAATCCGGAAGTCGTCGTCGCTAAGGAACAAAGTATCCCGGTCATTCCAAGAGCGGAAATGCTTGCCGAATTGATGACGCTAAAGCCTTATGCCGTCGCGGTTTCGGGAACTCACGGCAAAACGTCGACAACATCCATGATCGCGACTGTTTTGGGCCACGCCGGCATTGATCCGACAACCGTTGTCGGCGGCGTCGTCGATACGCTCGGTTCGAACGCGAAACTTGGCGATTCTGATTGGTTTGTGACCGAGGCCGACGAGAGCGACCGTTCGTTTTTGATGTTGTACCCGACCATTGCGGTCGTCACCAATATAGATAAAGAACATATGGAATCGTACAAAGGCATGGACGATGTGATCCAATGTTTTACCGATTTTGTAAATAAAGTGCCGTTCTACGGGGCGACCGTGATCTGTCTCGACGACCCGAACGTGCAGCTCATTATTCCAAAGATAAAACGGCGCCGGGTGACCTACGGCCTCTCGTCTCAAGCGGATATCTCGGCAAAGGATATCCGGTACACAGATGATTTTGGTTCAAGCTTTACCGTTTCAAAAGGTGTTGAAACGCTTGGCACAATAAACCTGCCGGTTCCCGGCAAACACAATGTGTACAACGCGTTGGCGGCCACTGCGGTTGCTCTCGAACTCGAAGTTACATTTGAAAAGATCGTCGAGGCATTTGCGGAATTTAAGAACGCAAATCGAAGATTTCAGATCAAAGGCGAAGCGGCTGGCATCCTCGTGGTGGACGATTACGGGCATCATCCGACTGAGATCCTGGCCACACTGCAGGCGGCGAGAAACAGTTCCGGCGGTCGACGGTCGGTCGTTGTCTTTCAGCCACACAGATATTCGCGAACCCAGGAGCTGATGGATGAATTCGTTGTAGCCTTTAATAACGCCGACGTCCTATTTGTTCTCGATATCTACGCAGCGAACGAGCAGCCGATCGATGGTATTTCGGCCGAAGTGCTGACCGACAATATTAAGACTTACGGGCACAAGAATGCCAATTATATAGGGCCGATGGAAACGGCCGCGGCCAAAGTGTGCAGTGTTTTGGAGCCGGGCGACCTGGTGATTACACTCGGTGCGGGCAGCATTACAGGGTTGTCGGACGAGATACTCGCTAGTTTGAAACAGAGCGAGGCCGCAGCTTAAACGACTCGAACCAGCTATGCCGAAGAAAAGGAAAACAACATCCGGAGCCAATACGGCGTCCGTGCGAGTAAAACGCCGGAGTGCGGCATCTGGCGCCCGTCGAAAAAATACTTCGCTGGCCGTCGGACGTTTTGTTCTGCCGGCGCTCATCATCGCTGTTCTCTTAGTCGGGTTGGGTTTTTTGGGCCACTCGGCCTATCGAACGGCGACGGCGTCCGGATTTTTTAAGCTTCGTAATATTGAGATAAATGGTGTTGCCCGAACATCGAAAGCGGAAATAGAGCGAATCGTCATTTCCACGGTTGAGAAATCAGGAGTTTGGAAAGCCGACCTCGCAGAAATTCGCGAACGGGTCGAAAAATTTCCGTTTGTAAAATCTGCCGCTGTCTCGAGATCGCTGCCGATGGGTATACGGGTCAACATTCTAGAACGAATTCCAGCGGCGGTCGTTCAGCTTAGTCATGGAAACTATCTCGTGGACACCGAGGGAACACTGTTAACAATCGCGGCACCTGTAGAAAAGGATTTCCCGTTCATCCTAAAAGGTTGGGACGAAGCCAAAACGGAAAAAGCCGTTCCGGACAACCTTGCGAGGTTAAAGTTGTATTCGAAAATGCTCGAGGAATGGAAGCAATTCGACGTGGCTGACGAGGTCAAAGAAGTAAATCTCGTCAACACCCGCGAGCCGATCGCAACGGTCATCGAGGCGGGCCACGAAATTGCAGTCACGCTGGCAAAGGATAATTACGGGAAAGGCTTAAAAACCGCGATCGACGCATTGAAAGGCAAAGGGGCAAAGGTCAGGTCGGTGGATGCGGGCGGCATCTATCCGGTCATCCAGTACATAGAATTTTAATTGGTTTGATATGAACAGCGAAATACAAGCGATCGGATTGGATATTGGGACTAGCCGCGTGCGATGTGTTATCGGCGAACCGGCCGATGACGGCAGAATGAACATTGTCGGTATTGGCGAATCGGAGTCAAAAGGCCTCAGACGCGGTGTCGTGACATCGACCGAGTCTGTCGCCGAATCCATCCGAAAGGCCGTCGGCGAAGCGGAACGGGTCAGCGGTCTGGATGTGACGGGTGCGACTGTAAATCTCTCTGGTGAACATCTGCGGGGCGAAAACAAGAATGGTGTCGTCGCCGTTGCCGGACCCGACAAAGAGATCATGGACGACGATATCGAGCGAGCTATTGATTCCGCAAGCGCAATGCCGCTGACACCGGGTTGGGAGATCGTTAGTCGTCTGCCGCAGGAATTTATTGTCGACGGACAGGACGGAATTACTGAACCTTTTGGCATGAACGGATCGCGGCTCGAAGCCCTGGTCCACGTTGTTAGCAGCCCGAGTGCGGCCAGACAGAATCTCGTTAAAGCCGTTACACGAGCAGGGATTGATGTCGAACAACTTGTTCTCGAACCGTTGGCGGCGGCTGAGAGCGTTTTGACGGACGATGATAAGGAATATGGCTGCGCCATCGTAAACATGGGTTCCGAGATCACGAGCCTGATGATATTTGGTCGCGGAGCGGTCCAGCATACGGCAGTTTTCCCTTTCGGCAGCATGCTTTTTACAAAGGATATTGCAACCGGACTTCGGGTCTCGATTCCCGAGGCCAATAAGATCAAGCATCATAATGGCTGCGTCGCTTCATTTTTGCTTGATGACGAAGAGCGGCAGGAGTTGATCGAGATCGTTCCGTTCGGCCAGGGCGAATCTCGGGGTCTGTCCAAAGAAATTCTCTGCGATATCATGCAGCCGCGGGCGATTGAGCTGATGCAGCATGTCGCGCGTGATGCCCGCGCCACGAATGCGCAGATCTCAGGCGGCGTATTTTTGACGGGCGGCGGTTCGATGGTCCGCGGTCTGGCTGAGGTCGCGGAGCAGGTTTTTGACGCTCCGACTCGGATCGGATTGCTTGAGCCGTCATTCTTTGGCGGGCTTGCTGATGAGGTTAGGGGACCGCAATGGGCAACCGCCTGTGGGCTCGCTTTGCGGTCGATGCGGAGTCAGTTGCGGGGCGACGGCAGCGGTGGAAAATCGTCCGCCCGCAAGGTTGCCGAATGGTTTGGCAATTTTCGGGATAAATTTAGATAAATTTGTCTTGCGGGCTAGATTTCGGTCACAAATAGTTGTATGCTTTTTGCCCGACAGCACAATATCTTGTTATTTTGCGACTAGCCTCATAATTCGCTTCTTGGTAATATTTTAACTTCACTTTTAGGGTGATTTTGTAGCAATGGATGAAGTTCAAATGAATAATAACGGCATAAAAATGTTTATAGATGAGCCTCCCATCACGGGAGCGAGGATCAAGGTGATCGGCGTCGGAGGCGGCGGAGGAAATGCGGTAAATCGCATGATCGAGGCCGGGATCAAAGGTGTTGAATTTATCGTGGCGAACACCGACCTCCAAGCCCTTAACGCGTCAATGGCGCCGATTAAGATCCAGCTCGGCAGCAAATCGACACGTGGATTGGGTGCCGGATCTAACCCTGAGATCGGGCGTCAGGCCGCTCTCGAGGATACTGAAAAATTGCTCGATATTCTTGACGGCTCAGACATGGTATTTGTAACCGCCGGACTTGGCGGCGGGACCGGAACCGGTGCCGCCCCGGTTGTTGCTTCGCTGGCGATCGAATTAGGTGCCCTGACAGTTGCCGTTGTGACAAAGCCGTTTATCGTCGAAGGCAAAAAGCGGATGGAGCAGGCCGACAAAGGGCTTGCGGAACTCCGCGGCTGCGTTGACACCCTGATCACGATCCCAAACTCTAAACTCAGAGAGGTTGAGGACAAGATCACAGTAATGAACGCTTTCCGGCGGGCGGACGATGTACTGCTCCAGGCGGTTCAGGGAATTACCGATCTGATCATAACTCCGGGCATCATCAACCTTGATTTTGCCGATGTGACAACCGTCATGCGCGGCAAAGGCGTGGCACTAATGGGTATCGGGATTGGCGAAGGTGAGGACGGTGCCTCTAAAGCGATGCGTGCGGCCCTCGATTATAAATTACTTGAGGAAAATTCGATCAAGGGTGCAAAGGCTGCTCTGATTAATATTACTGGCGGCCCAAATATGGTTTTGGGCGAGATCGAGGACGCGATCGGTCTGATCGAATCCGAGGCAGACGATAACGCCGATATCATTTGGGGCAGTGTGATAAAAGAAGATATGGGCGATGAGATCCATATCACGGTCATCGCAACGGGATTTGATACACAGGCGTCGATACGGGCGACCGCACCGAGAAAGCCGGAAACTCACGCCGCACCGGCTCAGGCTCATTCGTTTTCACCGGTCGATGTTAACCCGTCCGAAAATCTCGATGTGCCTACATTTATGCGTCGTCAGGCGGATTAGTATAGTTGTTAGATGGAATTAGAGCGATCAGAACTTCCGGTTATCGGGATCACAATGGGCGATGCCGCCGGTATCGGGCCGGAAATAGTATTAAAGGCTCTGGTAAATAATGAATTGCGAACGGCGTCCCGGTGTGTGATCATCGGCGACGCCGTTTCATTGCAGAACACCGCTACAAAGCTCAGCCTCAATCTAAAATTTTGTAAATTCGGCGATGTTTTGGCGGGCGACGATATTGAAATTTTCGATCTAAATAATTTGCCCGGGAAATTTGAGATCGGGGTCGACGCCGCGGTCACTGGAAAGGCGTCCGCCGAGTGTATCGAAGCGGCGGTCGCGCTTTGGCGAGAAAAAAAGATCGACGCGATTTGCACTGCTCCGATAAGTAAAAAAGCGATATCGATGGGCGGATACGATTTTCCTGGCCATACTGAGTTTCTTGCATCGATGACCGGCACCGAAAGGTTCGCAATGAGCTTTTTTGCAGAAAAACTCCGGGTCGTTCTGCTTTCTACACATCTGTCGCTGGTGGACGCGATTCAGCAGATCACTACCGAAAAGCTCATCCAACTGATCACGTTTGCAGATAGCGAGCTTTCACGCCTGCTCCGCCGCAAGGTTTCTATTGCGGTGGCCGGATTAAATCCTCACGCTTCGGAAAACGGGATGTTTGGCTCCGAAGAGAAAACCAAGATAACGCCCGCCATCGAACATTGCCGCTCGGTCGGAATCAATGTACACGGGCCGTTTTCGCCGGACACGATATTTCTCCGCGGATTTAAGGGTGATTTTGACGGTGTCGTTGCGCTTTATCATGATCAGGCGACGATCGCCGTTAAATCACTGTCATTTGGGGCTGGCGTCAACGTGACTCTCGGCTTGCCCCTGATCAGGACCTCGGTCGATCACGGCACGGCATTTGATATCGCCGGACAGGGAATTGCCGATGAATCGAGCATGGTCTCGGCCATCCGACTAGCGACGGAATTAGCCTCGGATTCGCGAAATGCGAGTTCTCTCTGATAAGATAATGAAAATTTTTGGGCGCGTAGAGTAGCTCTTTCCCGGAATTTCGAAAAGAACGTTCCAGGCATTTACATTAGAACTTTACGGAGATAACGATTCACACGGTCACTCAAACCTGCACATCCAAAAAGTATTAGGAGAGAAGAAACATAAAGTGACAAAGCCAAAGCTATTGCTCGCGGACGATTCGGTGACGATCCGCAAGGTGATCGAGTTGACGTTTGCCGGCGAGGGAATCGACGTTACGGCAGTTACCGATGCCCAGTCGGCGATGTCCAAGTTTGTCGAGATTCAGCCCGATATCGTGCTCGTCGATATCGATCTGGACGGCACGAGCGGGTATCACATCTGCGAAATGATCAAGCAAGATGAGGCAACCAAGCATATTCCAGTACTGCTTCTGGTCGGATCGTTTGAACCGTTTGATCAGACCGAAGCCGAACGTGTTCAGGCCGACGGATTTTTAACAAAACCATTCCAGTCGATTCGCGATCTTGTCGTGCAGGTTTGGCAGCTGCTAGGCCGGGAGGCCGAAGGGGATTCTCCGTCCGACATCAAGGAGGATCTGTCTGGATTTCAAACCCTTTCGTCAATCGAATCGGCTCAGAGCGTGGTCGACGAAGCTGCCGAAACAGTCGAGACAGTCGAAACAGAAGTTTTTGGCGAGGGGCCTCCGGCAGGACCGGAAACGGCTGATATCGACGATCTTTACAACGATAGCTTTGCCGTCACCTCCGAGATGGAAGAGTATGACACGGTTGACGATCTGCTTGGCGATTCGGGAATGGACGACGAAATGATCGAGGCCAGCTATCCGGTAACCTCTTTCGATGAAACGGTTTCCGATATTGGTATCCCCGCTGATTCAGACGTCGAACAGTCAAAACAATTTGATTGGTCGCCGGAGTCGATCGTTTCCGATAGCCCAATTGAAGTGGTCTCCGGATCGCCGCCCGACCCGATAGAATCTGAGGAGATCGAGTCGTTCACCGACGAAGCCGCGGTCGTGGAACTTTCGGCGGATGCGGATTTTGCAACCGACGGCGAACAAGATCAAGTCAGCGAATCGGCAAGCGATCCGGCTGGATTGGATGAAAGCGGCACGGATGAAGATATTTCGTCGAATGTGGTTGAATTGAAGCCAGTCGGTCACGCTTTGGGTGCTGAAGAAAACGGCAATATCAATGAACCTTCGGCCGCACTGATAGCTCTTATCGCACGGCGTGTTGTTGAAAAGCTCTCCGATGGCGTGATTCGCGAAATTGCGCGGGAAGCAGTTCCGCGGATTGCCGAAAAACTTATCCGCGAGGCACTTGAGGAAGACAGCAAGGCCTGAGCTCCGACGCATTTTTAATTTGTGAGGTTAGTTTTCATGATCGAATGAAAACTAACCGTTTTTGTTTTAGAATAAAAGTTTTACTAAACACACTCTATGGAACTCGACAAGGCTTACGATCCTAAATCGGCCGAACAAGATCACTATAAACGCTGGGAGACGAGCGGCTTTTTTGCACCCGAGATCAATCAGGATCCAGATGCCATCAAGTTTTCGATCGTCATTCCGCCGCCGAATGTGACGGGCAGTCTGCATATGGGACATGCTCTGCAGCATACCTTGATGGACGCCCTGACGCGATGGAAACGAATGCAGGGTTACCGCACGCTTTGGCTGCCGGGAACCGATCACGCGGGAATCTCCGTGCAGCGCAAGGTGGTCGAGCAGCTAAAAAAAGAAGAACATAAATCGCCGCTCGACATCGGGCGCGAAGAGTTTGTCCGCCGGGCCTGGAAATGGAAAGAGGAATACGGCAATACGATCACCGAGCAGATGCGTCGGGAAGGGGCGTCTGTCGATTGGTCGCGGCATCGATTTACGATGGACGAAAGCCTTTCAACGGCCGTTCGCAATGTATTTTGCACGCTTTATGAAGAGGGCTGGATCTACCGAGGATTGCGGATCGTCAATTGGTGCCCCAAGGACAAGACCGTTTTATCCGATCTCGAGGTCAAAGAAGAGACCAAGAAAGAAGGGAAACTTTACTATCTTAGGTATCCGGTAAAAAGCTCCCCTCCTTACGAAGGAGGGGTGGCATCCGCTTCGGATGACGGGGTGGTTCATTTGACCGTTGCAACGACGCGGCCTGAGACAATGCT
>JBGTCS010000474.1:0-3618 GCA_041748715.1 Pyrinomonadaceae bacterium
CCAGAAGAATTTTTTGCTGGCATCTCTGCCTGATATCGAATTCGAACGCGTTCAATCTCATCTAAAGCCAACATCTCTAAAGATTGGGCAGGTTCTTTACGAATCCGGCGACAAGATGGATTATGTATATTTCCCTACGACCTCTATCATCTCTCTGCTTTATGTGATGGAAAACGGGGCGACTGCCGAGATCGGCGTGGTCGGCAACGACGGGGTGCTTGGAATAGCGTTGTTTATGGGCGGCGACACAACACCGAACCGGGCAGTAATTCAAAGTGCGGGCGAGGCTTTCAAAATGAGTGCAAAAGATCTTATGGCCGAATTTACATTGGGCGGTGTGTTTCACAATCTTTTGCTTCGTTACACCCAAGCATTAATTACACAGATTTCCCAAACCGCTGTTTGCAATCGTCTCCATTCGGTCGAACAGCAACTGTGCCGCTGGTTGCTCCTCAGTCATGACCGTTTGAACTCTGATACGCTGGTCATGACTCATGACCTAATTTCAAATATGCTTGGCGTTCGCCGCGAAGGGGTGACGATGGCCGCGAGAAAATTGATCAAGAATGTTCGCGGAACTATAACAATAATCGACCGACGTGGATTAGAAGAGGCCGTCTGTGAATGCTACGAAGTTGTCAATAACGAATATAACCGTCTCTTGGGTAGAGGTATTTCCAGAACTTTTGCGTAATCGCCAGTCCCTATTAAACTTATGCGGAGCTCTTCACTACCGCCCGACAATGGTTTAATCTTGATTTTGCCGCTAGACCTTCCCGCTCTCCTTCGCAATAAGCGCTTTTAGACCTTAGAAGGCATCGCCTTGGTCATTGCAAAACAAGACCGAGGCGATGCCTGATCGAGCATCGAAACTGCGGGACGTCATCTTTTCGAGTACGCGGACAGGACCGAATTCACCGACTGTAATTCCCTCGGAAGGCCGATGTTTGAGACTAAGGCCGGGTTTTCCAAAATTGCGCCTGCCTTCATATTGTAGAACGCTCGGTTGACGTTGTTATCGGCAGTCAAAACAGCTCCTCCGATCGACGCACCAACAAACGCTCCCTTGCTTCGCGAGTACACCAGAATGCCGGCGTCAAGCGTTAGGTTCGTTCCCGCTCCGACCGTGCGTCCGACCGGGCCCGCAGCAAAGCTGAGATCACCTTCAAATTCCAATTTATCGTCAAGCAGATCGCGCAGAGCGCCTTCGTTCATAAAGAGCATTATATAATCGGTTTTCTTCGCCCCGATCTGTGCCCCAAAGCTGGCTCCGCCGACGTTGTAAAATACCGGAGGGCTCCAGCCCGTTCCCGTCCGTCTTGAAACCAAACCGTCACCGCCGCGGCCGCCGAAAATAAATCCTGCTTTAACAACATTCGGGAATATCCCGATTGCCTCTGCCTTATCGAGCAGTTCGCGCGGAATTCCCTTCTCCGGCACGTTCATGATCTCGCGAAACACCTTCGCGGCGTCTCGGGCTTCATCCCGGCCTTCCTTCTGGTGTTTCCTTATTTCTTTCGCATCCATCTTCTCCTGTGCCGGAACACTGATTGCGGCAAGGCCAAAAGAAATACCCATCACCCAAAAGCCGATCGTCCATTTTTTCATTGTACTTATCATATTTTCCCCCTTGTGTAGCTGACCGGCCCGGTACGATAAATCTCTAAGATACCGTCGGCCGGTCACGCGGGCATACGGTTAGCGGTATATCCGCTCACCTTTACATTCTTTCCATACTTTTTCGATCTCGTTGGCTTCAACGACCGAGCGAGGTAGAAGTCCGATTACGATTCCGCCATTCTTTAGGCCGCTTTCGTAGTGTTTGACTGTTTCTTCCGGAATTCCGGCACCGACGAGAGCTCCGATCAATCCACCCGCAGCACCGCCCGCGCCCGCTCCGGCAAAGGCCGCCGCCAGCGGACCGAGAATTACTAAATTAAGACCCGGAATTATAACCGTGGTGCCGATCGCGGCGATCGCGGCGACAATGGCGACGGCCGTGCCGCCGACGGCCGCTCCGATTCCCGTGCCCTCCGCAGCTTTGTTGCCCATCGACGACGTCTTTCCATAGAAGCTCGATCGCGATTCTTCGGACATCAATACGCTGATCTGGTCGCTTGTGAAACCGCGATCTAAAAGCTCCTGGTATGCATTCTCCGCAGCCTCGCGATCGTGGAAAAGAACCGACATCATATTTTTTTCGTTTGTTGTTGCTGTTTGCATTTTCTTTCCTCCATTGAATTTAAAAGCATCGTACGCTGAATTCTCAAAGCGTCGCTCTGAATACCAATAACCGGCAGTCGGGCATCACGGTTTATCTCCGATAACCTGTAAATTATTCGTTACGCCAAACGTACCCGAAACGCCGCGGGCCAAAATGTTGGCCAGATTTGAATCGGCTTTGTTGTACACAAAGCCTTCGAGCGTAATACGGCCGTTCTTGACGATGATCCTGATCGACGGATTGGTCCCAAGAAAGCTGTAAAAGAGACTGCCGCCGCGATTCGTCAATGTCTGCAGCGTTCGCCGCCGAATACGGTCATCAAAACTCGATGGCGGCAAGACTTCGATGTTGTTGACCACGCTGCTCACGCCGTCAATATCCTCAATCGAGTTTTCAGCGTCGGATTTTGTGATCGTACGCACTACGTAGCCATTCAGGGTGACGGTACTCCCGTTCAACTGATAGCCGATCGCATCGAAAACGCCGTAGTAAGGTAAGGACAATATCTCGCTTCGAACTTTTCGTTCGATCTTTGAATTTCCTCCATACATATCCATTTGAGCGACGGTCGTCTCCACCGACGCACCAACCCCTATCGCAATAGCAATAAATATAAATAAGTTTCTAAACATAACTTTCCTCTTGGCCCCAACCCTGACTTCTGATGCAGACTAATTTCTTAACTGCAAAAGCGTGAAATAAAGATCCGAAAGCCGTTCGGCCGCCGCCGGGTCATTTCGGGCCAGCATCGTGATAGTTTCATCGCGAACCACCAGAATCGGTTCTATGGCGTCTTGCTGCTGAGGAGTGTACGCACTCTGTTCGCGTTCGGTCTCGGCGCGAAGCTCGGTAAAAAAACTGCTCGCTTGCTGTCGCGATTGCTCGTACTCGCCGCGACGCGCGTTTAGCGCGGCAGTGGCCAGATTGTTTTGCAAAACGCTCTGCCGCAAGTTTACTTGCGCCGTGTCGCGCTCGTTCGCGGTAGATCGGGCCGACAGCCACATCGGAACAAAACCCAACAGAAACAAAGCCAACCCGACCGCCCCGATAATCCCGTAGCGACGTAGCGTTGAATGCCTATCTTCACTCTTGATGGTTTCGGCTTTCGAATCGCCGTTTTCTCTTAGGTCCTTCATCTCAGATTACTCCCTCGCCATGAATCGGCCAGACCGCTTTGTCGCTCCAACACTCACTTTCGACCGCCGACGAGTTTGACGACCAGCACGACGGCGGCCGCAAGCAGTAGTAAATGGATCAAAGAACCGCCGATATTGCCGATGAAGCCAGCCACCCATATAACCAATAAAATTACTAAAATTGTCCAGATCATTGTTTTTCTCCTTGTTCGTGTTAATCGGGCGATGTGCGAATTATTCAAGTTTATCCATCGTCCT
>JBGTCS010000475.1:0-2595 GCA_041748715.1 Pyrinomonadaceae bacterium
CGAGACGCGGGAGGGGCATATAATACAACGGAAATTTATGATCCAAAAACCAAAACCTTCTCTAAATTCGGAGAGATGAAATTATCGCGGTACAAACTTAATGGAACAACGGTCTTACTGAAAAACGGAAAACTTTTGATCGCGGGTGGAGCCAATCGGGCGGAAGTTTTTGACCCGGCATCCAAAACCTTTACGGTCACGGAGGGAAATTTTGAAACCACGCGTCTGTTTGTAACCGCGACGCTTTTAGAAAACGGACATGTACTGATCGTTGGAGGGTACGATAATAACAATGCTGTGAGTTCAAAGGCCTGGGTCTACCGAGCCTAATTATCATTAGCCGACGAAACAAATATTGGGCCGCCAGGGGAAAGAGGAGTAAGATCGTTGAAAAGGAAAAATGGAGCCGCTTTCGTTGATGACCGAACAGGGTACGAACAGAGACTTGCTGGCCGCCTGCCGAACGGGCGATCGCGAGGCGATGCATGCACTCTACATGGGTAATCAGCGTCGGGTTTTTTCGGTCGCTTTGAACTACTTTGGCGGCAATCAAGAGCTTGCGGAGGATATTACTCAAAAGGTATTTCTAAAGCTTTTGACAAAGTTCGATTTTCGCGGCGATTCGGAATTTTCGACATGGCTTTACCGCATCACTGTAAACGCCTGCACCGACGAGGCCCGGAAAATGAACCGGTTCGTCGACATTACCGGAATATTCGACCTTATCGGATACCGAGCGAGCAATGTGCAGCAATTAATGGTCGAATGCGAAGAGGTTTCCGCCGCTGTTCAAAATGAGATCGCAAAACTACGGCCAAAACTGCGAGCACCGATCATCCTCAAATATGTCGAAGGCTTGTCTTACCAGGAGATAGCCGAAGTCCTGCAGTGTTCGACCGGAACCGTCGCGTCGAGGCTAAATCGCGGGCACAAAAAGCTGGCGTCCAAACTCGGTTATCTGCGGGGGCGGGATTTACAGCAAAAAGTTTGATGAGAAAGAAACATTACAAATCAAAGTTATCGGCATTCGTAAATCACGAACTGTCAAAAACAGGCCAGCAGGAGATCGCCGAACATTTGCTGCAATGCAAGGACTGCCGGCTCGAATATGACCGGATCAAACTCGGGGCGTCGTTGGGTGATTGTTTGGTGCAGTCGGACGCTCCGGAAAGGGTTTGGAACCAAATCGCTTTTGAGCTTGACGGACGCCCGTCACCCCAAATCGCAATGATTACGCAAGGATCGTTTTTTGGTAACCGAAATCTTGCCGGGTTAACGGTCGCAATCCTACTGGTGACGTGCTTTGCCGTCGCTGCATATTTCACATTTTTCGCTCCTGAGACGCGCCCCGCGATGACTGTAAATAACCCGAGCGTCCAAAACGAACAAAAACCTTTGTCGGAGGCCGTCGTTTTACCAGAAAATATTCTGGCTAATTCGGAAATGGCTAATTCCAATTCGCCGGAGCAGAGTGTGCCTCAGATTTCCGAGGTGAATACTGGGCCGCTTCCATCGTTTCAGTTTGAGACGATCTCCGGCACCCCGACGGTCGGTTTAGCGACAAACGCGAATCAACTAACGGTAGGCGATTATCTGGAAACAAACTCCACCTCACGGGCCCGGATTCGGATAGCCGATATTGGTAATGTTGAGATCAGGCCAAATTCGCGCATTAAACTTGTCGGCACAACGCCAACGGAACATCGGCTTTCGCTCGAACGCGGCGTTCTTCACGCACAGATATCGGCTCCGCCAAGGCTTTTTATCGTCGATACGCCGTCTGCGGTTGCTGTCGATCTCGGCTGCGAATACACACTCGAAGTCGATAAAGCCGGAAACAGCCGTCTCGAGGTGACAAGCGGATTTGTCGCCCTCGAACGCGACGGCCGCGAGTCGATTGTGCCGGCCGGAGCGGTCTGCCTGACCAGAAAAGGCAAAGGTTTAGGTACACCGTTTTCCGCCCTAACGACCGATGCTTTTCGCGCCGCCCTTAATCAATTTGATTTTTCAGGCGGCGGCAGCCGAGCGGTCCAATCGATACTCGCGAGCCGAGGTTCCTCCGATACGATTACGCTCTGGCATCTGCTCTCACGTGTGCAGAAAATCGACCGCCCCGCGATATACGACGCGCTTTCCGAATACGTCGAACCACCTTCTGACGTTACGCGCGATGGCATATTGCGATTGGATAAAAAAATGCTCTCCGCCTGGCGAGAAGAGATCGAAAGCGTTTGGTTTGAATAGTTAGATCGATTTAGGATTTTTTGTTAAGGTGAAAGCCGGGAAACTTTCCACGTTTCACCTTCGAGCGAATAACAGATCCGGTCATGCAGCCGGTTTTGCCGTCCTTGCCAGAATTCATATTTTTTTGGCGTCATTCGAAATCCGCCCCAAAACGGCGGCAGCGGCACATTGTCACCAAATTTTTGGCCAAATTCGGCAACCCGATTATCCAAAATTTCACGCGACTCGATAATTCTGCTCTGATTGGAAGCCCAGGCACCGATGCGGCTTTCGACAGGACGGGAATTAAAATATTTCTCTGATTCCGCGCGGGAAGTTTTCTCGACGGGACCGTAAATTGCGATCTGACGG
>JBGTCS010000476.1:0-6066 GCA_041748715.1 Pyrinomonadaceae bacterium
CGAGACGCGGGAGGGGCATATAATACAACGGAAATTTATGATCCAAAAACCAAAACCTTCTCTAAATTCGGAGAGATGAAATTATCGCGGTACAAACTTAATGGAACAACGGTCTTACTGAAAAACGGAAAACTTTTGATCACGGGCGGCGCCAATCGGGCGGAAATTTTTGACCCGGCAACCAACACTTTTAATATTGTTGCCGGAAGGTTTGAAACGATGCGTCTGTTTGCGACCGCGACGCTTTTACCAAATGGACAGGTTTTAATTGTCGGCGGTTACGACAATAACAACGCCGTGAGTTCAAAGGCTTGGATATACAAAGCCGGCTAAGTAAGGACGGGAAGAAATCATGAGAGGAATTATCACAACTTTTTTGAGGAGAGATTCAATGCAAAACAAACTAAATATTCTACTGGTGATATTTTTGATTTCGATTACAGCTGCCCCGAACGGTGCTTTAGCTTACCGAGAGCCGCACGATCATCAGCACATTCAAAGATCATTCCAAAATACAACCCGCACTGCGGAAATTCCTACCTGGATTGCCCGCAGCAACGAAAATGCCAAGGTGCTGCTTGCGGTGCAGGCTCGCTTTAGTCCAGAATCCGCCGGGCAAATCGGCATCGAAGGTTTGGACGAGCAGATCGTGGATTTGCAGCCGAAGCTCAGAGAGCGGTCGCGCCAGGCGATTCGGGAGGCTATGCAAACACTGCGGGGAAGATTGTCTGCGGAAAAGGACGCCGCCGTGCGGCAGGACCTCGAGATTTTGATCGAGACTTGCGAGAACCAAATACGCGGCTCCGAGTTGGCGGAAAAGTATAATCTGCCTTACTACAACGCCACGCAGATAATTTTCAACGGCTTGCGCGCACTTCTGGATGACCAGATCGCTACCACACGGCGACCGTCCGCACTTGTGCGTTTGCGGCGTTATACGGGTATGGAGGCGGGCTATACTCCGCTGACGGTGATGGCAGAGCAGCGCATGCGCGAGAAATTAGCTCAAACGGGACTGATTGCTCCGATCAAAGATCAGGTCGAAAAAAATCTGCGCGACACCAAGGTTCTTACAGAAGGCATCGGAAAATTGTTCGTAAAATATGGCATCGTTGGTTATGAAGAGTCGTTTGCCAAGCTGAAAGAGCAGTTGGCAGCTTACGATGCTTTCGTCCGCGCTGAAATTCTGCCGAAGGCGCGCACGGATTTCCGGATGCATCCCGAACTGTACGCTTACCAGTTGAAGCAGATGGGCGTGGACGTTTCGGCGCTCGAACTCGCCGCGATGGCACGCAGGGCTTTCACCGAAATCCAGCGTGAGATGCAGGCACTGGCGCCGAGAGTCGCACGGGAAAAGGGTCACTCCCTGACTGACTACCGCGACGTAATCCGCGCGCTGAAGCGCGAGCAAATCGTCGGCGAAGCGATTCTTCCGCACTACCAAAAACGTAACGCCGAGATCGAAGAGATTATCCGGCGCGAGAAAATTGTAACTTTACCGGAGCGTCAAACTAGCATCCGGCTGGCGAGCGCGGCGGAAAGCGCGACGATGCCCTCGCCGCATATGAGACCTCCCCGGATGGTGGGCAACACAGGCGAGATGGGAGAATTTGTCTTGCCGCTACATATACCGTCAGCCCCCGGCTCGACCCGGCAGTTCGACGACTTTACTCACACGGCAGCCTCTTGGTCGCTGGCGGCGCACGAGGCACGCCCGGGACACGAAATGCAATTTGCGGCGATGATTGAACGGGGAGTTTCGACCGCGCGCTCAACCTTCGCGTGGAACAACGTCAACGTCGAAGGCTGGGGGCTCTATTCTGAAGCGCTTATCAAGCCCTACATGCCGCTCGACGGTCAGCTCATCTCGCTCCAGTTTCGCTTGCAGCGAGCCGCCCGCGCCTTTCTCGACCCGGAACTTCAGATGGGACTCGTCGCGCCGCAGGAGGCTCTCCGCATTCTCAAAGATGATGTCGTCCTCTCGGATGCCTGGGCGAATCAGGAAGTAGAGCGTTACACCTTCCGGATGCCGGCTCAGGCGACTTCATACTTTTACGGGTATATGCAACTGATAAAGTTACGCGCGGATGTGGAGAAGGCATTAGGCAAGAAATTCGACCAGCAGAAGTTTCACGACTTCATACTGTCGCAAGGATTATTGCCGCCGCGTTTGATACGCAAAGCAGTATTCGACGAATTTCTTCACTGCTAGAACAGATGATTTTGCCGGTGATTAGAATATGTGAGAGGGAAATCTATCCGATTAACTGACTGCTTTTATTTTTTGACCTTTTCAAGTAGGCAGTGAGATGGTTAAGTTAGCGGTCAGCTTTACTGAGAACACCACCAGATTGCTTAATAATGAGAGTGCTTATTAATTTAGTTTAAGAGACAAAAATATTTGCAAGCGTAGGAATTTCATATGATTCGTTTAATATCGCGACCGCTTATTGTCATTGTGATGACAGTGCTTTCGCAATGCTTTATTCTCACGACTGAGGTTATGGCACATGAGGGCTGGGGAATCGTCGTCGACCGGCAGGGGCAAATCTACTTTAGCGACATTCCGACCAATACGATTTGGAGAATCACACGCGACGGAAAGCTGGAAACATTTTTAAGCAATAAACACTCGCACGCGCTCGTCCTGGGCGAAGACGGCAGCATCTACGGCACGCAGGAACATCACGCGGCGGCCGTCGGGAGCTTTTGGCGTATCGCGCCCGATGGCAGTTTTTCGAGTGTCTTTACTCCAGTTCGTGATTTTCCGCTCAACCTGCATCCCTTCATTATTGACCGTGATGGCAACATCTACTCGGCCAACTCTATAAGTTTTCCGAATCAAAGCGACAAAACGACGCTTCTTAAAAGCACACCGGACGGAGATGTAACGATCCTTGCCGGTGGCATTCGGGGTTATCGGGACGGGCGGGGAGCCGAAGCGCAGTTTTCAGGCATTGACGGAATGGCTTGGGCAGCCGACGGCTCTTTGTATATTACGGACGGCGTTTACCTTCGGCGCGTGGCAATGGACGGCACGGTTACGACGCTTGGTAATGGGGCATTAACAAGTCAAAGCTACGGAGAAGATTTAATGGGTTTGGCGGTGTCTCCGGGCGGAAGCGTGTATGTGGCTGATTACAGCCAGCGTCGTGTGCTTCAACTAATGCCCGAAGGAAACACGCGAACGATTTTGGAAACGGGATTGATTTGGTCGCCGACCGGAGTTACTAACGTTGGAGAAGATTTATATGTGTTAGAACATCTTCGGATGCCGCTTGTCATTTTAGGCGACCTGGGCATTGGAGCATACGCGCGTGTTCGCAAGATTTCACCTGACGGTACGGTGGAGAGGATTGCTACGGTGTGGGGAAGAAATACATTGACATTTGCTATCGTATTGCTTGCCATCGGTGCATTGTTTATTTTCGTTTGGCGTTTTCGGCGGCGAAGGTTGCAGGGTCTACGACGCTAACGCCGCTTAAAAACCGATTTAATTTGTGATGTTAATATTCGGTGATATTGCTTTATGAAAAATATAATAAAATCCCGCGTAAGCTTTATCTTTTTTATTTACATCGCGGCAGCTCAAACTTCGATGGCGCAAACCGGGCAGAAGTTTTTAACCCGGCAACCAAAGCTTTTGAGGTCACGGCTGGAAAATTTGATACCGCGCGTTTTTTTGCAACCGCGACACTTTTACGAGATGGACAAGTCTTAATTATCGGCGGTTACGATAATGACAACGCCGTCAGTTCAAAGGCTTGGATTTACAGTGCCGGCTAAATATGATCGGGGAGGAATCATGAAAAAATCTATGGCGACTATATTTTTAATTGGCAGTCTTTGTTTGCTTGCTTTCGCTTGCCAGGCGAGTTCAGCCCAATACACCTGGGCAAAAGTAACTAATAAAGCCGCTTATCCGCAAGGCTATAATTATCCGGTCTTTGTATTTGGCAACTGGATGGTCACCATGAACAACGGCGCATGGCTCTCGACCAATGGAGAACGCTGGGTAAAGACCGATCTGCCCGACAGCGGCCTGAACTCGGCGTATCAGAAATATGTGCAGTTCAACGGCGCGATCTTTGCGCTCGGAACAATGAGGGGCAATTATGAAAATCTGCATTTGACGACGAAGATCGCACGGACGCGGGATTTCGGTACCTGGGAAACGATCGCTGAGAGCTCCAATTTGCCAAAGCGCGTTTTTTACGGCGCGGTCGTTTTCGGCGGCAAGATATGGCTCGCCGGTGGCTACGACGGGGAGCGATACTATAACGACGTGTGGAATTCGGCGGACGGCGTGAGATGGAATCGCGTCGCCGAAAAAACGGCGTGGTCGCCGCGTCTTACAAGGTCTTTGATCGTGTTCAAAAATCGGCTCTGGATTTTCGGCGGCGGCGTGATTGACGGAGAAAAAGAAAATAATCCCAATTCAAACAAAGAAGTCTGGTCGTCGACAGACGGCGTCAATTGGACGCAGGTAAAAATGAAAACCGAACGGGGCGGCGGCGGAACACCTGTAGTTTTCGATAACAAGTTGTGGTTCGTCGGCGCAAATCGCAACGACGGTATTTTTGGCAATGCGGTCTCGGTTTCGGACGACGGCATAACGTGGCAAGCGCAATCTGCCCCATGGTCGCCGCGCGGCGCGGTTGCCGTTTGGGTTTTTGATGACAAACTTTATATGACCGGCGGCAAGTTTTCGGAGACAGTTAACGGCGAGATCAAGTTTATCTATAGCAATGACGTTTGGGCAATGAGCAGGACATCGAAGTAGCTATGAAACATCAAAAACTCTGTCTGGTAAAGGCGTTTCTGGTTGCGGGTGTCTTATTTTCAAACTCCTGTTCGGGGGCAAGCACGGCTGGTCTATCTTCCAAGACGGTTTTGGTTGGCAGCACACCGGGAGATTCTCTGATCAAATCGATGCTTACGATCAGTCTTGAAAAGCAGGTTGATTTTATCAGATGGGATTTGACCCTGGGTCCGGCCGACAAAGATCCAAAAACCTTTGTCTTGAATATTGTTTTTGGAAAAGGACAGCCAAATACCTCCGGTTTCATAGGCGGTGGCGAAACAATGTCTTTCGAGGGGAATTACGCCGTTTTAAAAAGCCAAAAAGGTGACATTTATAAATTGCAGATCGATAAGGCGGCAGATCCGATCTCTTTGATCCAAATAAATGAAAATATTTTTCACCTTCTGACGCTTGATAATAAACTCATGATTGGAAACAGCGGGTGGAGTTATACGCTCAGCAGAAAAGACCCGGTTGCAAATCCTTCCGCTTTACTGTTTTCGCGGTCAACATCGTTTCAAAATGAGACTGCCAAAGAGGTAGTCTTTGATGGTCGGACGCCATGTTTCGAGATCGCAAGTGAATACAATTGGACGCTGGAACGAGAGTGCCACAAACTAAAATGGAAACTCACCCTTTCGCGGGACACGAAAACTAATCAGCCGATCGAGTATGCATTGCAGAGGACGCTGGAACGGCCAAACTCCCTCAAAGGTAAATGGACGATACTCAATGGTACAACCGCCGGCTCAGGGGCGATGATCCTGACGCTTGACCCGGATATTCCTGGAAAATCGATATTGTTTCTCGTCGGAGATGAAAACGTGCTTTTTTTCCTTGATAAGCAAGGCCGCATGTATGCCGGGAACGGGGATTTCAGCTATACCCTTAACCGGGCAGCCAAATAAGGCCAGCTAAATAAATGGGCAGGGTTATAAAAACGGAGTAAGATCATTGAAAAGCTAAAATGGAGCCGCTTTCGTTGATGACCGAACAGGGTACGAACAGAGACTTGCTGACCGCCTGCCGTTCGGGTGATCGCGAGGCTATGCATGCACTCTACACGGGCAATCAGCGTCGGGTTTTTTCCGTCGCCTTGAACTACTTTGGCGGCAATCAAGAGCTTGCGGAGGATATCACTCAAAAGGTATTTCTAAAGCTTTTGACCAAGTTCGATTTTCGCGGCGACTCGGAATTTTCGACATGGCTTTACCGAGTCACGGTAAACGCCTGCACCGACGAGGCCCGGAAAATGAACCGGT
>JBGTCS010000477.1:0-4771 GCA_041748715.1 Pyrinomonadaceae bacterium
GCTTCTTGGCAAAGCTCACACAGTGATGGCCGAAGGCGGCATGGCGGCGGCGATGGGTCACAACGACGATCGCGACAACTGGAAAGTCCATTTCACGGATACCATGCGCGGGGGCCAGTATGTCAACAACTGGCGTATGGCGGAAATCCACGCCAAAGAAGCTCCGGAGCGTGTTCGCGAGCTTGAGGGTTGGGGAGCGGTGTTTGACCGGACGAAGGACGGACGCATCAACCAGCGAAACTTTGGCGGGCACCGTTATCCGAGGCTGGCTCACGTCGGCGACCGCACCGGATTGGAACTCATCCGCACGCTTCAAGATCATGGCATTCATCAGGGCATCGAAGTCTATATGGAGGTCACGGTTGTTTCGCTTTTGAAAGACGGCGACCGCGTCGTCGGCTGCCTGGCGTATGAACGCGAACACGGGCGGTTCCGCATTTTCAAAGCCAAAGCCGTCATTTTGGCGACGGGCGGCATTGGCCGCGCGTACAAGATCACAAGCAACAGTTGGGAAGGCACCGGTGACGGCCACACCCTCGCCTACGACGCCGGAGCCGAGCTGATCGATATGGAATTTATACAATTCCATCCGACCGGGATGGTCTGGCCGCCGAGCGTTCGCGGGATCCTCGTGACCGAAGGCGTTCGCGGCGAAGGCGGAATCCTTAAAAACAGCGAGGGCAAGCGGTTTATGTTTGACGACATTCCGGGCCCGTACAAAGATCAGACCGCCGACAACGAAGAAGAAGGTTGGCGGTATGTAACGGGCGATAAAAACGCCCGCCGCCCGCCGGAACTGCTGACCCGTGATCACGTCGCACGCTGCATCGTTCGCGAAGTAAAGGCCGGTCGCGGTTCGTCGCATGGTGGAGTTTTTCTTGATATTGCCTGGATAAAAGAAAAGATCGACAACGCACCTGAACATATCAAGAAAAAGCTGCCGTCGATGTATCACCAGTTCAAGCAGCTTGCCAATCTGGACATAACCAGCGAACCGATGGAGGTGGGGCCGACGACCCATTATGTGATGGGCGGTATCCGAGTGGATGCGGATACTCAGGCCTCCACCGTCCCGGGATTGTTTGCGGCGGGCGAATGTGCCGCCGGCATCAATGGTGCAAATCGTTTGGGCGGTAATTCGCTTTCGGATCTGATCGTTTTTGGCAAGCGGGCCGGTGAGTACGCCGCGGAATTTGCCAAACAAAACGGCCACGGAACGCTGGATAGCGACGAAATAGAGCGGATAACCAAGGCTGCTATCGAACCGTTTGAACGCGAAGGCGGCGAAAATCCGTTTGGGATTCAGAGCGATCTGCAGGAACTAATGCAGGCAAATGTCGGCATCGTCCGCACCCACGACGAGATGATCGAAGCTCTAAACGGTCTCGACGTTTTGCGAAACCGTGCCGCCAAGGCTTATTCGCCGGGAAACATCGATTTCAATCCGGGCTGGCATACGGCACTTGACCTACATAATCTGCTGACCGTTTCCGAGGCCATCACACGCGCAGCTTTGGAAAGAAAAGAAAGCCGCGGCGGACAGTTTCGCGACGACTTTCCCGAAAAGGACCCGGAGTTTGGCAAGATCAATTTTTCGCTAAAGAAAACGGAAGATGGAGCAATGCAGATCGAGCGGATACCGATCCCGGAGATGCCGGATTATCTCAAACAGATTGTCGAGGAAATGGGATAATAGCTTGTATTGATATTCGTGTCATAATTCACTTTATGAAGGTAATAAATATCGATAAAGAAATTTTGGGAGGAACTCCTGTTTTTGATGGAACTCGGGTTCCGATACGCAACCTTTTCGACTATCTTGAGACGGGCGAAACGATAGACGAGTTTCTGAACGACTTCCCGTCCGTCCGCCGCGAGCAAATAGTTAAGTTGCTCCAGTATTCGGAGCAGATCACACTTCGATCAAGCGAGATTCTCCATGAAAATTTTGCTTGACGAGTGCGTGACAAAGAAACTGAAGCGACATCTGGATGAATTCGAAGTCAGAACCGTCGTCGAAATGGGCTGGAGCGGATACCGTAATGGCAAATTATTAAATGCGGCCGTCAAGGATCAATTTGACCTGCTTCTAACCATCGACAAGAACATGGCCTATCAGCAGAATATGACCAGGTACGATATCGCCGTTGTTGTGTTCGACACCCAGAGAAGCAAGATCGACATTCTCGTAAAATTTCTTCCCGAGTTCAGGAAGCGCATCAACGAGTTTTCGAAAAGACGCATCTCGGTGCTTGAGGCAGCATTTATCGAATCAGACTCGGAGCATTTGGAACTGGAGAACAATGGCAAAAGCAACATTTAGTATCAGACGCGGCACGGCCACGAACGCTGAGATGATCGACTACCAAACCGACGTGACAGAGGGCATGGTCGTGCTCGATGCGGTGCACCAGATTCAGGCTGAATCGGCGCCCGATCTCGCCTGCCGATGGAATTGTAAGGCCGGTAAATGCGGTTCGTGTTCAGCTGAGATCAACGGCATGCCAAAGCTGATGTGCATGACGCGGCTCGACACTATTCCGCTCGACCAGCCCGTGACGATCGAGCCGATGCGGGCCTTTCCGGTGATGAAGGATCTGATCACCAACGTCCAATGGAATTACGACGTCAAAAAACGCATTAAGAAATTCAAACCCCGCCCACCCGATGCCGCCGACGGTACCTGGCGAATGCAGCAGGAAGATATCGACCGTGTCCAGGAATTTCGCAAATGTATCGAATGTTTTCTCTGCCAAGATGTTTGCCACGTTTTGCGTGATCACGAAAAACATGCGGAATTTATAGGGCCGCGTTTTCTGGTCTACGCGGCGGCTCTCGAAATGCACCCGCTTGACACTGAAAACCGCACCGAAGAATTAAAAGATGCCTTTGGTATCGGCTATTGCAATATCACCAAATGCTGTACAAAGGTCTGTCCTGAGCACATCACTATTACGGATAATGCTATTATTCCGTTAAAAGAGCGTGTCGTCGACGAACATTACGATCCGCTGACAAAACTGGTGAAACTGTTTCGGAAAAAGAAGTAGTTCCCAGGCTCGGATTATGAAGTATTCGAATGAAGTTTGGGCCGAGAAACGCAGAAAAGGACTTGGCAGATATTTGATGTTCGATGGCATTCTTTGGGCTGGCGGGCCATTTGCGGTGGTGATGCAAGTGATTGGCTACTTCGTTCTGGCCGGGGAATCGGAAACATTCGGCCAATATTTTACAGCGACCAGAACGTGGACCACGTTCTTTCTTCATGCGACGTTATTCGGTTTAATAATGGGATTTGTAAACTGGCGGCGCAACGAACGATCCTTTGCCGGGCACGGTACCGGAACCGGATCCTCATAGACCACAGGAGGCAAATTTATGTACGAACTAAAACCTCTACATCTCGAAGCCATTCCCGCGGCACTTGAAAAGGCGAATCGCTACCGGCTGCTCAATGAACCTGGAGCGGCAGAGAGCATTTATCTCGACATTTTGGCGATCGACCCGGACAATCAGGAGGCTCTTAAAAATATTGTGCTCGCGATGAGCGACCGGTTTGGTAAAGATTATGCCATCGGTGACGCCCGGATCACCGAATATGTTACCCGGATCAAGAGCGACTACGAGCGGACATATTACACCGGCATCATGTATGAGCGGCGTGCAAAAGCTGTGTTGCACAAGAACGGCGTCGGTGCCTTTGAGCTTTTCCGGCAGGCGATGGATTGTTTTGAAACGGCCGAGGCGATGCGTCCATCGGGCAATGACGACGCCATTCTCAGATGGAACGGCTGTGCCCGCGTGATAACGCGAAATAACCTACAGCCACGCGACATGCCCCTCGATTTTCTTGAATAGTAGAGATGGAATTTAATTTAGATCGCTAAAGGAGAACAACTTGAATGGCTGGAAAATTTGAATTAAAGGTCTCTAAGAACGGCAAATATTACTTTAATCTCTTGGCTGCAAACGGCCAGATCATACTTTCGAGTGAAATGTATGAGTCTAAGGCCGCGGCGGAGAACGGAATATCTTCCATTGCAAAAAATGCCGTCGACGACGGTCGTTATGATCGGCTGACATCAAAAAGCGGCGATCCGTATTTTGTCGTAAAAGCCGCAAACGGCCAGGTAATCGGACAAAGCGAGATTTATACGTCAACGGCATCGATGGAGAACGGGATCAATTCGGTCAAAACAAATGCTCCGGACGCTAAGACTGTCGAAGTATAAAATTGATTCGAAAATTATTTCCTGTAATAGCCCTCGCACACAGCTTGGGCTATTCTTTTGACTGGAACGGCAAACCGCCGTATCTCAAAACAATATATGAATCGCACACGACTCGGAATAGAACGTCTCCTCGATGAAAAGATCAACCTCATACGCGGCCAGCGCATCGGCCTCGTCTGTAATCAGGCCTCGGTGCTCCCGGATACTTTTGCACACTCAGCAGACGTTTTTGGCGAACGCGACGAATTTAAGTTGACAACGCTGTTTGGCCCGCAGCACGGCATTCGCGGCGACGTCCAGTACAACATGATCGAGACGCCGCATATTCGCGACGAACGGACCGGCAAGATGGTCTATTCGCTCTATAGTGAGGTTCGCGAGCCGACCGAGGAAATGCTCGCCGATGTCGACACCATCGTCGTCGATCTGCAGGATGTCGGCTGCCGCATTTATACCTACACCTACACGATGGCGAACTGTATGATCGCCGCGGCTAAATTTGGCAAACGCGTCGTCGTCTGCGACCGGCCGAACCCGAT
>JBGTCS010000478.1:0-5699 GCA_041748715.1 Pyrinomonadaceae bacterium
TTTGACGGCAAAGCGGCAGAAAAAGATTGGTTTTGCACGCAGCCTGAACTTTTTGACGTAAATCTTTTGCCAATTGAATCGGATGTTAATGCTCGTAAGTAGAGTGTATAGAAAGGTTTTCGAAGTTGCCCGGACGATTGCCTCGGCGGCTCGAATCGTCCATCTCAGGTTGAAATACCCTGGGATCCGGATAAATTTTGGCTGTCGTGTTGCCCGGGGCTGCCACATTTCGTGTTCGGATGGGTCGCAATTGATGTTAACGAACGTCAATATTCGCGAAAATGTAGTTTTGATAGCGGATGACGGCGGTAAAATGGAGATCTCAAATTCATATATAGGCTTTGGTTCGGTCTTGGTGGCCGGGTCCAGCATTCAGATCAATGACAACTGCGCGCTCGCCGAGATGATTGTAATTCGTGATCAGGATCACCGTTTTGGGGATGGTCTCGATTTGCAAAGCAGCGGTATGGAGCATTCGCCAATAACATTGGGGCGCAATGTCTGGGTGGGGTCCAAGGCGACCATTTTGCGTGGTGTGACGATCGGGGATAACGCGGTAATCGGCGCCAGCTCGGTCGTAACAAAGGATGTCGCCGCCGGCTCGCTCGCGGTCGGCATCCCGGCAAGGATTGTAAAAGAGATCGGGCGGTAGAGGAATTACCACGGATCATGAATGTCTGTCATATCTGCGACTCGTCCCTTGAGGGTGATTATTTTCGGAATATGGCGATCGGCCTGACTCGCAAGGGCGTTCGGGTGTCGCTGGTTCAGCTCGGTCCGGGTGCCGCCCCGACCTGGCTGGCCGATCAGCCGGGCATTAAATATTTTAGTCTCAACGCCCGCGGCAAGACGCAGTATCCGGCTGCTTTGCTCCGACTGAGCTGGTTTTTGCGGCAAGAGAAAGTCGATATTTTGCACACGCATTTGTTTTTCTCGGGTGTATTAGGCGTGTTGGTAAAGCGGCTTTTCCGCAAACCGGTCGTCGCCGTTATGCGGCATCACACAAGCGTAGTGCGGATGCTCGGTTCCCGAATTCACGTTGCGGCGGACAAATGGATGGCCGAAAACGCTGATCGCGTACTGACCGTTTCCGAGGCCGCGCGGCGCTATATGATCGAAACGGACGGGATAGACCGCAGTGATATCGAGGTTGTTCACCTCGGATTTGATTTTGAAAAACTCTCGTCGAACGCGGATGATAGAGATCGGATAAGACGGGAATTCGGGATTAAGGACGACGATTTCGTAATTGGGTACGTCGCGAATTTTGCCAGGGGCAAAGGCCATATTCAATTGCTCGATGCGTTTGCAGAGATCTTAACGGAGATCCCAAAAGCGAAATTGTTTTTCGCGGGTCGCGGCAACAGGGACGCCGTTGACGCTGCGGCCGATAGATTTTCGCTGGGACAGATAATTTTTGCCGGTTGGCGCACCGATGTGGCGGCTTGTTTGAACGCGATGGACCTGTTTGTTCAGCCATCGCTATCCGAAGCGTTTAGCCAGGTTTTGATCGAAGCGATGGGGGTCGGACTGCCGGTGATCGCCACCGATGTTGGCGGAGCAGCCGAGGTGATCGACAACGGCGTCAACGGCATTCTGATCGAGCCTGACAATGCCCAAACGATAAGCGATAAAGTGAGAAGGTTATTTTACGATGAGCGTTTGCGAACCAAATTGGCTGCGGCCGGACGGCTCTCGGTTCGCGAGAAATTTGCAGCGGAGCAAATGGTGGAAAAACAGTTTGCTCTATACCAGGATTGGCTGGCTAAGGAGTAACACGGTGGTTTGGTTTGGACTTTGGTGCGTGCGGTTCGGAGCATTTTGGAATCAAATATTCCCGCAAAGTCGCAGAGGTGCAAAGGGGGAAAGGAAAGATCCTTCGCTTTCCGCTTTCGCGGGATATTTTGATTTGTATTTTTCCGGAAAGATGTATCGCGGCAGCGACTTAAAGAAGCGACCTAAATAGAGAATGGCGGTATCTGAAAGATTTCAGGGGGCAAACGTGGTTGACGCCGGGCGGCTGTCGCCGTACTGGGGCGAGCACGCGGCGCGGTATAGTTTCGCAATGCCGTATGTCGCGAACCGCGAAGTGCTCGATATCGCGTGCGGCACGGGTTACGGCATCGGGTTGCTCAAAACTAAGGCAAAATTTGTCGCTGGCGTCGATATCGATCCGGCAGCCACCCGGTACGCTTTGGCCGAATGTGGCATAAATGCAGGGGTTTTGCTCGGTAGCGGTTTGGAATTACCGTTTAGCGACAACAGTTTTGACACCGTCACTTCGTTTGAAACCCTCGAGCATCTTATCGAACGAAATCAGTTCTTAGCCGAGCTAAGACGTGTATTGCGGCCGGGCGGAGTGTTTTTGCTTTCGACACCAAACGCAAATTACACAAAACCCGTAAACGGCAAACCGTCTAATCAATTTCATGTTTTTGAATACACGCCAGAGGAACTGCGATCCGAGCTTGAATCGCACTTTTCGATAAATAGATTTATTGGACAAACTTTAGATAAAGAAATAAAAATTCCACCGTTTTATGAAGCCCAGCGGCGATTATCGAAAGATATTTTCACGCAATCAAAATTGTTCGCCTGGAAGGTTTTTAATAAGATTCCGTTTACAATTCGCGAACGATTGAGCGAATCCGTCTGGGGTAAACCGTTCTATCCGACCGAAATGGATTACAATTTCGAAGAAGCCACCGTGGAACAGGCACCGGTTCTGGTCGCGGTTTGCCGTAAAAGTTAAATGCAAAAAGGTCTCGTCAGCGTTGTCATTCCAAACTACAACTACGCTCATTACTTGAGCGAGACGATTGACAGCGTTTTAAGCCAAACTTATCCACAGGTCGAAATAATTGTCGTTGATGACGGTTCGACGGATGGATCAAAGGAGATTTTAGCCGGTTACGGCGGACAAATCAGGACGATCTTTCAGCAGAATCTAGGCGTTTCGGCAGCACGGAATAATGGGGTTTCTGATAGCCGGGGTGAGTTTATTGCGTTTTTGGACGCCGATGATTACTGGCTGCCGACAAAGATCGAGCGACAAATCGAGCGATTTTCGCGGGACGGTCAGTTGGGGTTGGTTCATGTTGGTGTCGACGAGGTTGACGCTGACGGAAATTCAATGCTTGAACGGCTCGAAGGGCTTGAGGGCGATGTGTCCAACGAACTTTTGCAGTTTAAACGCGAAGGCGTTTTGGGTGGAGGCAGCGGATTGATGGTGCCCCGAAAAGTATTTGACGATGTCGGCGGCTTTGACCTTCGGCTCTCGACCTCAGCAGATTGGGATCTGATTTATCAAATCAGCAACCGATATCCGGTAGGATTTGTCCCGGAAATACTACTAAAATACCGGGTTCATAATTCGAATATGCATAGCAATATAAACGTGATGGAACATGATATGTCGATTGCGTTTAAAAAAGCACTTGGCGATCAATCGACCGCACAGAGCCGTTTGTGTTACGGCATTTTATACAAAACGCTTGCGGGGTCGTATTTCCGGGCGGGAAATTACACGGCATTTGTCCGGACCGCGTTTCAAAGTCTCTGGTTTGACCCTGCAAATTTGTTTTATTTCGTAAAATTTCCGATTAGGAAATTGAATGCAGAAAATAGGGGGCCATCGTAATGGGTTTTCGTGACACCTTTTTTAATATCGGCAATTTTATTTCGCGCCGGATACCGCCAAGTTTGGCTCGCCCGTTTTCATTGCCGCTGATTTACCAGACGCGCGTTGCCGACGGTTTTATCTACGAGAACGGCAACATGATAAATATGGCGTTCGGATACTGCGCAAATAACAAGATCACTGGCGATTATGCCGAGTTTGGCGTGTTTAAGGGGCACACAACAATCGAGGCTTGGAAAGCCGCCGGTCGGCATGGCCTGAGCGACACGCGGTTTTGGCTGTTTGATTCGTTTGAAGGCTTGCCGGAGGTTGCAGGTGATGACACTGGCGGGCCATTTGAAACCGGTGAATTTAGTTTTGGCCAAAAGGCTTATGAAGATAATTTGCGCAAAAATAAGATAGATTCTCAGCGGCTTAATATTGTGCCTGGCTTTTTTGATAAAACGCTTGCTGAGGTTTCGACCGACCGAAAGTTTTCGGTCGTGTGGATCGATTGCGACCTTTATGAATCCACAATTCCTGTGCTCGATTGGCTGACTGATAAACTTGTTGACGGGGCCGTTTTATGTTTTGACGATTGGTTTACTTTCAGCGGACGACCCGACAAGGGCGAGCAAAAAGCAACAGGCGAGTGGCTTGAGAGAAACCCCGATTTTCGTCTGATGCCGTATCGAGACTTTCATTGGGCAGGGAAATCTTTCTTATTTCATCGAAACTCCTAAACCTGGCACCGAAATGCAACTTGTCCATGTCGCCAAAAAATACAATGGCTAATGCCTTTCCGTTTGGATATAAGGCCAGGCAGATCGATGAATCTTTCAATCGAGAATTGAACAACTCGCACCAGGCGATTCCAGACTGACTGTCGGAACATCTGGAAAATGGGTATCCTGACTTTCGAACAGTCGCATCAGAAATTGAGAGAGAGGCGTTCCGGATGGGACGAAAAGTTGTCGTGAATATCTATTATTCTGAAAATATGGCGGCTGCGGAATTTCTTCGATTGTCGGCGGCGCGATCGCGTTATGTTTACATCATTGGAAATCTTGCCGCCGGATACTTGCTTCCCATTTTACCGGGAGCAAACAACGACAGCGACTATCGGGCTATCGTCCTTGCCAAATTTGAAGATGACTGACACGGCAAAACATACTCTCTATATTTGCTATTTCGGCGTGCGCGAACCGCTGGTCCAGACTCAGGTGATCCCGTATCTAACCGAGGTTTTGGCTGACGGTGTTGAAATAAGTCTGCTAACATTTGAGCCGGAACTTCAGAGCAAATGGACAAAGGAAGAGCTCGAATCGGAGCGTAAACGTCTGAAATCAATCGGGATAGATTGGTTCTATCTGCCGTATCACAAATGGCCGTCGGTTCCCGCGACATTATTTGATATTTTGAACGGTGCCCGGTTAGTGCGAAAGCTGATCCGTCAGAAAGCCTTTGATGTGCTTCACTGCCGGGTCCATGTTCCGGCATTGATAGGCGTGGTCGCGCGGAAGTTTAGTAAAAATAAGCCAAAAATCCTTTTCGACATTCGTGGATTCTTTCCTGAGGAATACACCGACGCCGGGATCTGGCCGAAAAATGGGTGGATCTACAGGTCGGTTAAGCGCGTTGAGAAATGGCTTTTGGCTGAGAGCGACGGATTTGTTGTCCTGACGGAAAAAGCACGCGATATTATGTTCCCGGGATCTGAGGAAACGGGTCGCGATGAACGCCGAAGGCCGGTCGAGGTTATCCCGTGCTGCGTTGACCTCGCCCGTTTTCTCGCTATTGACGAAAACCAGAGGGTCGAGGCGCGCGACAGGCTCGATATTCGGGATCGTTTTGTGCTCGCATATGTCGGTTCATTCGGCGGATGGTATTTATCGGATGAGATGTTCGAGCTTTTTGCCGCGGCCCGGGATCTGGATCCATCGGTTTTTATTCTTATTTTAACCCAGCGAAATGCAGATACGGTCGCAAACCAGCTCACAGCCTTGGGTTTCGGTAAAGATGATTTTTTTGTGGATAGTGTTTTGTCGACCGAGATACCATACTATTTGAGTATGGCCGA
>JBGTCS010000479.1:0-6078 GCA_041748715.1 Pyrinomonadaceae bacterium
TCGCTTTCCGCCAATATTTGCCGCAGGTTTCGGGCACATTCGACCTGACGCGGATGAGGCCGCAAGGCATGTATACGCTCGTCAAACGCCAAAACGGTGCCGTGCAGTGCTTCGAGACTGAGACAGCCCGCGATATCAGCCACCCTCGCCAGCCGGTCTGCTTTCCAGGTTTCAAGCAATCCGACGGCCGTCATAATAGTCGTGCCGTTGGTCAACGCAAGTCCCTCTTTGGCGGCAAGTTTGATCGGTGCTAGCCCCGCACGCGACAATGCTTCGGCTCCGGAAAGTATTTCACCCTCAAATTCCGCTTCGCCCTCGCCGATCAAAACGCAGGCAAAATGGGCGAGCGGGGCCAGGTCGCCGCTCGCTCCCAGACTTCCCTTTTCGGGGATCGAGGGATGGACACCACGGTTTACGCATTCGAGAATAAGTTCGAGCGTTGCAAGCCGGATGCCCGAAAAACCGCGAGCCAAAGTGTTTGCCCGGATGAGCATGATCGCTCGGACGGTAGGTGTGTCGAACGGTTTTCCGACGCCAACGGCATGGCTGAGCACGATATTTCGCTGCAGCAATTCAACTTCTTCGCGGCTGATGATCTTGTCCTTGAAAGCTCCAAATCCGGTCGTGATACCGTACGCGATCTCGCCGCGATCCAAGAGTGTCTGTACCGCCGCCGCCGACCGATTCACTTTGGCCTTTGCTTCTTCGGACAGAACTACGCGCGGTGCGCCCGGAAAGCCGTTTGCGACAGCAATTACCTGTTCAAATGTTAGGCTCTCGCCGTCAATGATCAATTCTTTCATCTATTCCAAAAAAATCAGACCGGTATACGATTGGGTTTGGCCGTGATATTCTCCCTCGAAATCTAACTTTTAGGCAAATTCATTAGCAAAGCGAAAAAGTATCATAACCCGTAGACGATATTACCGTCTTTCACAACCTGTCGGACGTTCGAGATCCCAAATTCGTAAGCGATGAGACGATAGTCTTTAGCATTTACGACACAGAGATCCGCGTTCTTTCCGACCTCTATCGATCCATGACTGACTCCCAGACCGATCGCAAACGCCGAATTGATCGTCGCCGCGTTTAATGCCTCGGACGGCAACATTTTTTGATACCGGCAACCGATCGCCATCGCCATCGCCTGCGAAGGGCATGGAGCAGAACCCGGGTTAAAATCTGTCGAGATCGCTATCGCACAGCCCGCATCCAGCATTTTTCTCGCATCGGCAAATTGTGTTTTACCGGCATTGAAATTTTCGGTCGGGATCACTACGCCAACCGTTTTGGTTGCCGAAAGCTGCGCGATCTCCTCAAACGAGATGGCATCAAGGTGATCTATCGAGGCGGCGTCAAACTCAAGTGCAGTCGCCGATCCTCCCAGGTTTGTAAATTGGTCAACGTGGGCTTTGACCGTGAATCCGATATTGACGGCCGTCTTAAAAATTCTTCTCGATTGTTCAATATCAAAGGCATTACGTTCGCAAAAGACGTCGACAAAAAATTGCCTGCCCGTCGATGCAAAATGCGACTGTTCGTACCATTTCCAGGCGAGCGGTAGCATCTCGCTGCAGATCAGGTCGACGTAGGCATTCGGATCCTCTCTGAATTCAGGCGGCACCGCGTGGGCCGCAAGGAATGTCGGCACGATATCGATGGGATGCTTTTTATCGAGAAGCTCGATCACAGCCAGCATCTTTAACTCGGTCTCGGTATCAAGCCCGTAACCGGTCTTGATCTCGCAGGCCGTCGTGCCGCAGGCGAGCATTTTGTCGAGCCGGGCGAGGCTTTGTTCGACCAGCGAATCGACCGACGCTGAGCGCGTGTTGCGAACGGTCGAGATAATTCCGCCGCCGCTGGCGAGAATATCCAGATAATCGGCACCTTTTATCTTCAGCTCAAATTCATTCAACCGGTCGCCGGCATAGACTATGTGCGTGTGCGGATCGACAAATCCCGGGCAAACCACGCGGCCCTTGGTATCGATCACATGGTCGGCCTTAAAATCCCGAAGAATATCACTCGACGTACCCACGCCGACGAACTTTCCATCCCTGATGGCCACAGCTCCATTCTCGATCATGCCGACATCCAGCATGTCGGAGCCGCGCTTGGGTTTGGCAGCGGACGCGCAGGTTACAAGCTGTCCGGCGTTGTGAACTATCAGATCTGTCTGCTGCATTTTACGGGTTTTTCCTGGCGATCTTTTTATGGATCTCGGGTGTCGCCATCAGCGATGCTGAGCCGTACCAAGGGGTAAATTCAGCGATGAATAATCCGGCTTTTACCGCCGGGTCGGTTTCGGTCAAGGATCGCGCTTCGTCTACAGTGGCGACATTAAGGATGAAAAGTCCGCGATATCCGCGATCATTTTCGCCAAAGGGCCCGGCGACGGACAGTTTTCCTTCGTCTGCTAGCCTGCCCATATTGGCAAAATGGCCTCTAAATAACTCGTCACGTTCTGCTCCGGGCTCAATATTTGCCGGCCCGGTCTTTAGGATCACGAGGACGTACGACCGCATTCCGTATTCGTCCGCGCCGAGTTTCCCTGCTAGCTTGGCGTCGAATTCCGGTTTTAGCTGGTTCTTTTTCGAGGCCTGGGTAAATGCTGATCCTGAAGTGATTATTGTTACAGCCAGAGCGAATATTAAATATCTTATTTTCATAATTAGGCGCGGTTGGTATCCAAGAATAATCAAATCCGGACGCTTCCTCAAGTCCCGGCCTGAGCCCAATGAGCTTACAAATGCTCGCCAAGGTCATCGGAGTTTGAAATGACCGCTTTATATTTATGGTAAAGAAACGACACGAGCAGCATCAGCACACCGAGCGAAACAAAGACTGCGGTTTTTGACAATGTGTCGAGACTGTCGAGATCGTAAAAGAAGAGTTTCAGCAGAGTGATCCCAAACAAAACGATCGCCATCAACCTCAGATGCTGACGCCCGAGGGCGATACCAATACCTGCCAGGACGAGAGAATAAATGCCCCAAAATATACTGAGGCCGAGTTTATACGAATCCTTTTGCCCCGCCAGGTCCATAATATTGAGCAATTCGCTGCTTAATATGAAAAACAGTGCAAGAGCCAATGGCATCTCGAACATCAGTTGCTTTGACCTAAGGGCAAGATGTTCAAAGAAAAGGCCGCTTCTAAGATATGTATATGCAGTGACAACAACCATGACGACAAAAAGGTACGAGACATACCGGATGCCGATCTGAAATATGTCCACATCCGGAGAACCGTCCGGGAGCCCCCGAATATATGAAGCCCGCAATGAGCTAAGGGCCAAAAGTCCCGCAGTAAGAAATGCGATCAACGACAGGAGTTCGAGACCTAAATTGACCACCGCCAACTTCATGCTGCGAAAACGAACTATATTTATTAAGGCCAACGTAGAAACAAACAACATCGTATAGTTGATCTGCCAGACGATGCTGTAGCTCAAATAAACGTCGGACTCGACGGCGAAAATATTCACTGAGTCACCTGCCCGAGACGCGTAACTCAAGTACGTGAAATAGTCGCTGATCTGCAGCCGGAATGCGTTGTACAAGACAAACGTTCCCATTCCGGCGACAACATATTTGATAAGCGAGCGAATGTCTTCGTCACCCGGAACCTCGTACGTTATGTTCCGGTTTACAGCATATATCAGGGTGAATGCGGCGACGAAAACCATCGAAGTAACAAAAAAACTGTTTAGAAATGGAAAAGACGTTGCTGTCGAGAGGAATGTGTCGATCGAATCGAGATGCCGGCCATAATCATTAAAAAGACTGACGCTCGCCAGCACGATCAGGGAGTAAGAAAAATACTCATACAGTTCGATCACAACCGCTCGTCCGATCACAAACAATAGCGCGGCTTCGACCGTCCAGGCGAGCGTGATAATTTGGCCGTCAAACTGAACCGGTATCGAAATGGTGATAAAGGTGAGGACCAGCGAGCCGAGCAAATACACAAAATCGATCGACGCCGTCTTGATCTTATTTGCCGTCGCCGCAAACAGGAGGTGAATCGCCGCATTCGCGATGGTAAACAAGCCCAGGTAGCCTTCGAATCCAGCGTGGTCCTTTAGAAATGCGTAACCAAAACCGTAGAAAATTACGGAATTCGCAAGGATCGTAACGACATTTTCGCTGGCGACATTCTCACCCGAACGGAATTTGTAGCCGATAAAGCTTATGTAAAAGATCAGAAAGAAAATGCCGTTAAAGATAAATGCCAGCCAAAAATGTTCCGGATCGCGAAATCTGTCGAGATACCAGCCCAAAAATGTCACCCAGGTAAATATAAACGAGGTGTAAAAAAGCGGTTTCCAATAGCGGTTCAGACATACGACCAGTATCCCGACATTAATGATCGCGATATACGAAAAAAGAATATCGAACCGTCCCGAATCATTACTAAGCAAAAAAGGCACCGCATACGCGCCGACAAGACCGAGATGGGCGATCATTTGCCGCGAATAGCTGATCGCCGCCGCGACCGCAAATACAGTGATAACGACCATCAGCAAAAAGGCCGTCGTCTGGCCGATGAGTTGATATAGGCTGTAGGCAAAAAAGGTAATGAAAAACATCACGGCCATGCCACCGCTAGTCAGAACGGCACTGAACGCTTCATATTTAGAGCGTAACCTGACCGCAAAACCGATCAGTGTAAAACCCGTGACGTAGCCAAATACGATACGAATAACCGGGCTGATCCAACCCTGATCGATCGCGTATTTTGCACCGATCGCGACGCCGACGATCAGGATCACTATTCCAACCGTGCTAAGTAAGTTCTCGCCGACGAATTTTTCCAAACTCGAGCGGGCCTTCTCTTCGTCACGTTCTACTCTTTCCGCGGATGCGGCGTCGGAATAAGAATGGAAGATAGGCGGATCCATCGGGGTTGTCCGCGGCGGCGGCACTGGTCTCGGAGGTTGATGTTTTTCGCCGGGTTCACGGAGGGGTTCAGTTTTCGGAGCCTGATATATCTTAGGTTCCGTTATCGTCGGCTCCGAACTCGAACGTTTCAAGCGTTCCAGCTCTTCGCGGATATAGCTGACGTGTTTTTGAAAATCGACCTGCGTCCGCACTAGATTGTCGAGTCGTGTTTGCAGACGTTCGATCTTTTCCCGGTCCTCGGTCATAATTTAAGCCCGCACAATATGTTATTTGCCTGAAATTGAAGCTATTATAGATCAAAAGCAGATAGTTACAACCACATGACGAGAAAAATTCACGCCCCGACGGGGACTGCACTTACCTGTAAAAATTGGCTCATAGAGGCCGCCTACCGGATGATCCAAAACAATTTGGATCCGGATGTCGCCTTTGACCCGGATAATCTGATCGTTTATGGCGGTCGCGGACGCGCGGCACGCAATTGGGAAAGCTTTGACGCGATCCTACAGAGTTTACGCGACCTCGACGAAGACGAAACGCTGCTTGTTCAATCCGGTAAACCGGTCGGGATATTCAGGTCTCACACCGATGCACCACGCGTTTTGATTGCAAATTCAAATATCGTCCCGCACTGGGCGACGCAGGTGCAGTTCGATAAGTACGAGGCCGAGGGGTTGATGATGTACGGCCAGATGACCGCGGGATCATGGATCTATATCGGTACGCAGGGCATTTTACAGGGGACGTATGAAACGTTTGGTTCGCTCGCACGTCAGCACGGCTGGGGCAGCCTGGCCGGAAAACTGGTTCTAACCGCCGGTCTCGGCGAAATGGGCGGAGCACAAGCTCAGGCGATCACATTTAACGGCGGCGTTGGCCTGCTGGTCGATGTCGACCCGTGGCGCATCGAACGTCGTTTGCAGCTAAAACAGGTTGATGTTGCAGCAAAAAATCTTGACGACGCCCTAGAGATTGCCGCCGCCGCTGTCGGGGCAAAAGAGGCTAAGTCGATAGCACTTCAAGGCAACGCTGCCGAGGTTCTCTGGCAGTTGCTCGAACGCGATTTCCTGCCCGATGTGGTCACCGACCAAACCTCGGCTCACGATGTGCTTTACGGTTATATTCCGGTTGGGCTCGACATCGAACAGGCGACCGCTCTGAGAAAGTCTAATCA
>JBGTCS010000480.1:0-2814 GCA_041748715.1 Pyrinomonadaceae bacterium
GACAAAAAGAACTGGCTTTAGAGTTGTATGAAGGAACTACTAGCGAGTCAGGAAGCCGAACCGGGTGCCCAGATGTCATTTTTGGAGCACCTCGACGAACTGCGCAAACGGCTTGTCAAATCGGTCATCATCTTGATCGCCGCATTTCTAATTTGTTTCTACTTTTCCGGCGAGATCTACGATTTTTTATCCATTCCGGTGCGAAAAGCCCTTTCCGAGGCGGAGCGTCGCCAGATTCCGGTGAGCGGACTTACCGGTGAAGAAAAAGTTACGGCGATCAGCGAGGTAAAAGAAGGCGAGTCAGGCCGTTATACCTTCGGCCGCGATACTATGCTCAGTGCCGCTTTCCTGCCCGCCGGAACGTCTGTCGGAGCCGAGGTTACACGCGATGCCGAGGGAAAGATCGGACTTTTTACTACCGAAGCTCTAATTACCGACAGCGCCGTGATTCCAAAGGGCGTGCGGCTGCCCGTTGAGTACATAAACGATATCGCGAAAAGTCAGCCCAACGCGGATTCACGAATGACCGTTACGACTGCCCCTGAGCAGTTCACCCTGTATGTAACCGTGTCTTTGTACGCCGCGATTGCCTTGGCTCTTCCGCTGTTGCTATGGCAGATCTGGGGGTTTATCTCGCCCGCGTTGTACAAACACGAGCGATCGTATGTTACGCCATTCATTGGGCTTTCGACCATTTCGTTTGTTATCGGGGCGGCGTTCGCATATTACATACTGTTTCCGCCGGCTCTTAATTTTTTGCTGAATGTCGGCGAAGGCGAGTTTCAATTTCAACTGAGGGCGACCGACTATCTTGATTTTGTCACGATTATAATGCTCGCGATGGGACTTATCTTTCAGATGCCGGCGATCACCTATGTAATGGCGCGCATCGGCCTTGTTACGGCCGGATTCCTTATCCGGAGTTGGAAAATATCGCTAATCATCATTTTAATAGTTGCGGCTGTTGTTTCACCGACCGCCGATATTATTAACATGATGTTGTTTGCGACACCGATGATGGCCCTATATGTAGTCTCAATTTTGATCGCCTGGTTCTTTAATAAAAAGCGGCGAACCGACGCCGAGGTCAAAAATGCCTGATCGTGCAACATCCGGCGGCAAACTCGCATCTTGAATAAACAGTAAATAGCGTTTAAAATCTTTTGGAATAAGGGCTATGTGATTTGCCGGCCGGGGCCGGACAGAATTTTGGAGTATTACAGTTATGTCAAAAGTTAGTGCTGGTAAAAATCTTTTTCTTACGATCTTGATCGCGGGCGTCAGTACGCTGACGCTGGTCGCTCAGCAGCCGGATAAAAATAAGCCGAGCCAGGATGTGTCCGGGAACGCACGCAATGTCAAAACCGAACCCAACGCCGTCTATAAACGCTGGCTTGATAACGACGTCGCGTACATCATAACGAGCGAAGAGAAAAAGGCCTTTAAGGCATTGACCACAGACGACGAGCGCGAAAATTTTATTGAGAATTTTTGGCGTCGCCGAGACCCAAACCCCGATACCGAAGAAAACGAGTATCGCGAAGAATATTACGAACGGATCGCCTATGCTAATGAGCATTACGCATCCGGTATTCCGGGTTGGAAAACAGACCGCGGCCGCGTCTATATTGCGTGGGGCAAGCCAGATTCAGTCGAATCGCATCCGTCTGGCGGTTCGTATGACCGTCCGAGTTACGAGGGGGGCGGTTCCACAACTACCTATCCATTCGAAATTTGGTTTTACCGTCACCTTGATGGCGTCGGGGACGGTTTAGAAATTGAGTTTGTGGATCCGACTGGAACCGGCGAGTATCGAATGGCGCGTGATGCAAACGAAAAAGACGCCTTGCGAACGGTTCCAGGCGCGGGATTGACGACGTCTGAACAGCTCGGATTATCGGATAAAGGCGACCGTATTAACGGCGGTGGCGGCGGACAGCAGAGTTTTCAGCGAGAGCAGGATACTTTATTCCGCCGGCTAGAGATCCAGACAAACCTGCAGAAACCGCCGTCAGTAAAGTTCAGCGATCTTCAGGGGTTGGCGGGCGGCGATTCGGGCGTCCTGGATAACAATCCTCTCGGGTTTGATCTGCGGGTAGATTTCTTTCGACAGTCAGATGATCGAGTAATTACGGCATTTACCGTCCAGGCCAGCAATAAGGAACTTTCGTTTGAACAGATCGGCGGCCTCGAACAGGCGACCATGAATATCTTTGGCAAGATTACTGCCGTGTCGGGCAAACGGTCGGGCATTTTCGAAGATTCTGTATCGGCCACCGCGACTACAGCCGAATTGGCAGATACACGTGATCGAAAATCGGTCTATCAGAAAGCGATCGCCCTGACGCCAGGAACATACAAGGTCGACGTCGTCGTCCGAGATGTTAAATCGGGTAATAGAGGCATCGTAAACATGGGTTTCGTCGTTCCAAAATACGACGATAAGAAACTTTCGACCTCGTCGTTGATCCTCGCTTCCAAGCTCAGAGCGACCAACGATCGGGACATCGGCCAGGCATTTGTTATTGGAAATGCAAAGGTAATTCCCAATCTTTCGGCCGAGTATAAACAGGGCCAGGAAGTCGGGCTTTACCTACAGGTTTACAATGCCGGTATCGATCAGACCACGCTCCGCCCAGCCGTCGATGTTAAATATATTTTGAGCAAGGACGGCAAGGAGCTGCTAAGCCAGGACGAAGACTGGAGCGGACTGAGCGACTCGGGCCAGCGATTGACGTTAGCTCGCCTTTTGCCCACAACCGCAATGCCGCTTGGCGTGTATGAGATCAAGGTGCAGATCAAAGACCGCGTCGG
>JBGTCS010000481.1:0-5813 GCA_041748715.1 Pyrinomonadaceae bacterium
GGATCGAGCTCTTTCCGGACTCGCCAAACAATGCTCGGCCTATACCGCTATCAAAATTGGGCGAATAAGCAATCCCCACAAATGGTGCGAAATTATTCAGATCGTTCCTGAACAGCCCGATACCCGTCGAACCGCTGACAAAATTCAGCGTCGCCACTCCGGGCGGCGCCCCCACCGCGGCCGTCGGCCTAAATACATTGCCAAAGCCCGAGACACCAAAGATGTCTTTAGGATCCGGCTGAATGGCTAGTCCATTTGGCACCGTTGGAACACCCTCAAACTCATAACGTACGCCCAGACTTAGTGTTAAGTTAGATTTGACCCGCCATTGATCCTGGAAAAAGAGGGCGAGATCTCTTCCTCTAAAGATTCTCGACCGTGTCGCACCGAGAACAAATCCGGAATTGGCGCTCAATACATTGAATGTTGCTGATGCCGAACCGAGGTTCCCAACAATATCATTGAAGATAGCTGAAGCTCTCGAAACATCGGCGTTTGTACCAAACGGAAGCGACGCAAGGGTTATTCCGTTGCCGTTCGAACTGTTTGTGCCGAGATTGATAGTTGGGTTGATTCCAGTGTCGTTAAACGTGTCTGCAAAGACCTGTTGATAATCGAATCCAAATCGGAATAAATGGTTTCCCTTAGGCAAAGCAAAATTATCCGAAAACTGGTGCACTGTCGTATTTCTGCCTTGTGACAGGAATCGGTTTTCCACATCGGTGAAACTCGAAAAATTAATGAACGGGGTCGTAGGCTGCGACTCACGCAAAAATCCCACGGGTGCATACTGTTTTCCATATCGGAAGACACTCGACAGGTTTCCAAATTGGGAAACAAGTGCTCCGGTATACAATGTTCTAACCGACGATTGGAATGCATTTACGCCGCCTGGAAACGGTGCCTCGAGACTGTTAAATGTGTCAGGCGTCAGCAAAAAGGTCGCACGATTGTAAACAAATTCTAACTTGTGCGAACCGAGCCTTGTGTCTTTAACCAACTGGTGATCATACCGGAAAACATACTTGTCATTCGGGTCCGTTCCGGGCACGTTAAATCGGAATCCTGATGTATTAAATCCGTCTCCGACGAGGTCATTATTTGGAAGGGGCGTCGAATCGATCTGTACTTTCGTCAGCGGATTCAGGACACCGCCAATTCCGAGATTCAGCAGATTGACGGTCTGAACGACGCCGTTGGTTCCGACGTATCGGAAAATTCCACTTCGGGCTTCGGGCGTAAGTACAGTGCGATTTCTAGACGCCTGAAAGCTTTCGCGAAACCCTTCATACGAAAAGAAAAAGAACGCTTTATCCTTTCCGCTCCAGTGTTTCGGCACACCTTCGCCAAAGTTTAAGAAATGAACGGGTCCGCCAATGTCAAAACCAAAGAAATGTTGGCGAAGCGATTCCTTAGGCGTATTCGTTGCATTGTTAAAGAACGTGTTCGAGTTGAATGCGTCGTTTCGGTGCAGATAAAAAATTCCGCCATGAAAATCATTCGAACCCCCCTTTGTAACTAGATTCACCTGTGCGACACCACGACCCGATTCAGAACCAACTGTATTGGTCGTAATACTAAATTCGGCCGTTGAGTTAAGCGACGGAGAGCTAATATCAAAAAATGAACTCGTCTTAACAAAATTGTCCATTGCGTTTATGCCGTCTTGTGTGACATTTGTTGCCGAGCCGCGCAGCCCGCCAACCGAAGCTCCCCGCGTGTTGGTTCCGACAACGGCGATACCCGCCTGCAAAGCAGCAAGATCCAAAGGATTTCGTGTCGGCAGCGGCAGATCGACCACCTGCTTCGTACTAATGACGCTCGTAAGAGTCGGGCTCGATGTGTTGATCACATCCTGGGCCGAAGTGACGGTGACCGTTTCACTAGCCAATCCGATCTCAAGCGTTATCGAAACCTGTGAAGCCTTTGAAACCTCGATCGAGACCCCTGTCGCTACCGCCTTCTTAAACCCGGCGTTTTCGACAACTATCGAATAATCTCCCGGTTCGACCAGGTTGAACGAGAACGCTCCACGGTCATTTGTAATGGTATTCCGCTCCGAACCGGTCGAAGTACTCTTCAATCCAACCGCGGCACCCGCGATAGGAGCGCCGTTCGGATCCTGTACCGAGCCTGACAGAGATCCTTTTGTCTGTGCCTGAGCCGCGTGCTGGGAAAGAAGCAGGGCAGCGACAACAGTCATTATTCCAAGAAACCTTTTCATGCGTATATCCTCCTCAATTTCTAGGTCGTAAGAAACCAAAAAAGCAGAATTTCCTACCCAAATAGAACTGCTCGAAGCTCCTCCTCACTATCGCTCCGGTCAACCACGTAGCCACCTACACCGATATTGGACGCACGGCCCGCGAAAGTTTACCAGACTAACCCTTTGAGGAGGATTAACGGGCCGTGCGACATCCGGATACAAAATCCGGAATCCTTAGCGTTCCGGCGACAGTTTCTACACCTGTGCCGGACAAATAAATTTTTTATTAAATGTTGTTAGTCTCAGGGTTGGAAAACAAGCTTTGGACAAAGCACCCGAAAGGTGAAATCCCAGCCAAACTGGACCTTGCAACAATTGAATGTGATACCTTGATCCCGATGGACTCATGCACCAACATAGTGAATTTCCACGCCTATGGATCTGAAGTACTTTTTCGGTTTGTATTGCCTTTTTGTATTTATTATCCTGTGTCAGATAAATTTCTGAGCGGGCAAAAATAGCTTGCCAGACTAAGAAATTTCACGTTATCGGAATCCTGCCACTTGTATGCATAAAAGGCTTTTATCCAAACTAAGCTTCTTTACACTTCTTTACAATTGGTTTTTGTCCTAACTTTTCGACAGATTTTCGAGTAGCTGTGTGTAGGAAAATACCTACATGACTCAATAAAAACGTAGTTTGGTGGATTTCGAGGTACATAAAACCTCTTTTGGCGGGTTCATCGCGATCCTAAACAAGATCGCGTTGAATAGCGTAACGAGTGATGTCAGAGATCGAGGTAAGGCCGGTTTTTTCGCTGATCCGAGATTTGTAGGTGCTGACTGTTTTGACGCTTAAATTCAACTGGCCAGCGATTTGGGTAATTCCGTTTCCAGACGCGAGTAGTTTTAAAACTTCAAACTCGCGATCTGAAAGCAATTCGTGAGGATCGTCGGATGACTTGTGCTGGACATATTCCGCAAGCAGCTCTGCCACCTCGGGCGAGATATATTTTTCGCCGCGATCTGCCTTCCGGATGGCGATTACAAGTTCTTCGGGTGCGCTTTCTTTCGAAATATAAGCCGCCGCGCCAGCCTTCAGGACACGGACGGCGTATTGATCCTTTGGGTGCATGCTCAGAACGATCACGCCAATGTGAGGGCGAAGTGCTTTAAGCTCTTTTAGAGTTTCGAGACCGTTACGGCCAGGCATCGAAATATCCAGAACAACGACATCGACGGAATTGTCGCGAATAAAGTCTAAAACTTCGTTCCCGTTCTGTGCCTCAAAGGCGACCTCGATCTGCGGATCCAAATCCAGAAGCTGTTTCAGCCCTCGTCGTACTATTGTATGGTCGTCAGCGATAAGTACTTTAATCAAATTCTGCCCCTCTTTGTTCCGATCAACTCACGGCGATCGGGATTTTTAGTTCGACCGAGGTACCGCCGCCTAATGCTCCGACAATGTCGAGTTCGGCTCCAATAAGCCGCGCCCGTTCGCGCATTCCCAAAACTCCGAGCGAGTATTTACCATTTCGACCGGAATGTTTGAAACCGACACCATCGTCCAGGACGGTCATAAAAACCTCCGCTTCCGTCGTCTCAAAATTTACGTACACCGATTTGGCCTCTGCATGACGAGCTATATTTGTGAGCGTCTCTTGAAAGATACGAAATACCGCCGTGCTGCTTTCGGCTCCGAGATCCAGGTCTATCGCGTCAGTTTTGAAATAGCAGGGGATCTTGGTTTTTCGTTCAAATTCCTGCGTCTGCCACTCGATTGCAGCCAACAGTCCAAAATCGTCTAGTATTGACGGCCGCAGCTCGGAAGCGATCCGCCGAACTGACATTATCGTTCCGTCAATAACATTCGACAGTTCGTTCAGATTTTTTGAAATATCGTCTCGGGACAGTTCCGACTCAGGCTCAGCGATCCGCCGGTTCAAAAAGTGTATGTCCATTTTGAGTCCGGTTAGCACTTGGCCCAATTCATCATGGATCTCAAGAGCAATTCGTTTCTGTTCCGCCTCTCTGAGCGTGCGTTGATGCTCCGTCAGTGCCCTGAGCTCTTCGCGCGAAGCTTTATTATTTTCGCTCGCGATCCTGAGCCGCTCGATCAGCCACGCCAGAATAATCCCCTCGATAACAAAAACAGAGACGCGAACCATGTCCTGACGGTCACCGATCAGTTGTTGATAGGGAACGACAAAAAAGTACTGGACCGCAATACCGCTTAAAATCGCTGTAAAAATACCGACCCGAAAGCCGAACAGCCAAGAACTTAAAACCATGGCTGCCAAAAACAAAGGCGAATTGATGGGCCGGTCAACGACCAACCAAAATCCGTTGGCCAGCAGAAACGCCAAAAGAACGAATGCGAGAGCAACCCCATACCTCAATGGTGCCGGTCTGGAAATAAATTTTGAACTATTAAAATTCATTGAAAAAGATACAGTCGAAACTTTTACAAATAAAAAAGGGCCCTCGGTGAGAAGGCCCCAATTATATTTTAAGCCGGGGGATTGTCCAAACATCCACCCAAAACATCTATCAACTATCTAACTATAGGGTGGCAATTTGTTTCCAATCGCAACTATAATCTCGAGCTGCATAGTAAATTACGATACATCTTGAATTTAGTATTCGAGCCTATCGCCATACATCATTTTTGAGACGTCGAATTTCATATTCAGCTTTAAGTTGCCCGATAAGTTAATTACAAACCGAACGGAATCGTTCTCAGGTGTGAGGTATGGACTGCCGTCCACCGTGCGAGCAAAAATGAACTTGCCGCCCATATTGTCAGCGACCGGCGTTTTATATTCGATTAACGGAAGCCGTTTCTTATCATTTCGCTCTAAATATACTTTGTCCGCCAGGTCGGTTGTTTTCAATTTCATCAGCCCTTGTAACGTCTGACGCACAGTCTGGGGATCTTGGCCCTCAACGTTTACCGCGACCACAATAAAATCCCCAAACCCGTTATCGATGATGTTCTGTAGCTGAACTTTTAGCTCAGCATTTGGTTCAGGCTCAGACTGCCAGATCTTCGATGCAAAACCTTCGCGAATCGGCTTTGCTGTAATAAAACGCACCCGAAGATATACCTCCGAGGGCACTTTCACCGGACCCGGGTCACCTAGCTGGGGATTCTGACTGCCGCCGTTACGAACCCTCATATCAATGGGCGCTTCGCCCTTCATCTGGCTCTGCGCCCACGCCGAGTTGTTAAGCACCTTATCCGAATCTTTTTTTGACCAGTCGTCCCATGACTTCGCTTCTTGTGAAAACACTGAACTGCCAAGGAACACGCAAATTAACCCGATAAATAGTATGTTCTTCATTGTATAGCCAAACCTTGAAAGGTATTTTTACAAACCATAATACAATCGAGCCGCTCGTCTATCAAGCGAAGCCTTTGGAAATTCTCAACCGTTCAAGGCATTTCTCTGAAGCGTAAAAAGCTGCTTCATTCCGATCTCCGCCAGAATCAGCATTTCATCCATCTGATCGCGGGTAAAGGGTTCGCGTTCGGCCGTTCCCTGAATCTCGATAAATTTGCCTGAGCCCGTGCAAACGACATTCATATCGACATCGGCATTTGAATC
>JBGTCS010000482.1:0-6823 GCA_041748715.1 Pyrinomonadaceae bacterium
GCCTGTTAAAGAGCCGCTTCAAACCGGATTGAAGGCTATCGACGCGATGGTACCGATCGGCCGCGGCCAGCGCGAATTGATCATCGGTGATCGTCAGACGGGTAAAACAGCCGTTGCTATCGACGCGATCATCAACCAGAAGGGCAAGGATGTCATCTGCATCTACGTCGCCATCGGCCAAAAAGCGTCGACGGTTGCTCAGGTTCGACAAAAACTCGAAGAATTTGGAGCGATGGACTACACGATCATCGTAAACGCTTCGGCTTCGGATCCGGCGGCTATGCAATTTTTGGCTCCGTACTCAGGCTGCGCGATGGGCGAATATTTTCGCGACAACGGCCGCCATGCTCTGACAATTTACGACGATCTTTCAAAACAGGCTGCAGCTTATCGCGAAATTTCACTTCTGCTCCGCCGTCCTCCGGGTCGCGAAGCATATCCGGGCGACGTTTTTTACCTTCACTCACGCCTGCTCGAACGTGCCGCTAAAATGTCCGATGCACGCGGCGGCGGTTCGCTGACGAGTTTGCCGATCATCGAAACCCAGGCGGGCGATATTTCTGCTTACATTCCGACGAACGTGATCTCGATCACCGACGGACAGATCTTTTTGGAATCGGATCTATTCAACTCCGGCGTTCGCCCCGCTATCAACGTTGGTAACTCGGTTTCGCGGGTAGGCGGTGCCGCACAGATCAAGGCGATGAAGCAAGTCGCCGGTACATTGCGTATCGATCTTGCTCAGTTTAGAGAGCTGGCAGCATTTGCTCAGTTTGGTTCGGATCTCGACAAATCGACGCAAGCTCAACTCGAACGCGGTAAACGTCTGACCGAGATCCTCAAACAGCCGCAATACAAACCAATGGACGTCCTCGATCAGGTGTTGATCATCTGGACGGTCTCGAACGGACATGCCGATGATGTAGCGGTTGAGGATCTGAAACGATTCGAAGAGGAATTGAGTACGTTTGTCGAAAGCTCGCATCCGGGCATTATGAACACGCTGCGCGAGAAAAAATCGATCGATGACGACCTCAGGGCCTCGATGAAAGAAGCAGTCGAAGATTTTAAAGCAACACGTTGGGAAACCTCGGCCGCTGCCAGTGCCTAGGCAAGCATATGACAAATTTTACTGCGGTAGTTGAGAAATGTTTTGAGACCGGACTATTTGTGGGCTATGTTCCCGGATTTCCAGGAGCTCATTCACAGGGCGAAACGCTCGATGAGTTGAATGAGAATCTTCGGGAGGTTATCGAAATGCTTCTCGAAGACGGAGAGCCGACTATGGAAGCGGAATTCGTTGGAACACAATCCATTGCCTTGAATTGAAATGGTTAAACTGCCCGTTCTCAAACCCCGCGAAGTCGTTAGGATTCTGGAGAAAGTAGGGTTCATCGAAGTTCGGCAGCGTGGTTCTCATAAGCAGTTTCGTCACAACGACGGAAGATTTACAACGGTTCCGATGCATCAAGGACGGGATTATTTCGCCTTTTCTTCTTAGAAAGATAGCGGATGATATTAAAACGACGGTAGAAGAGTTGTTGAAACATAGATAGTTATGGCTAGTCTTTTAGACATGCGCCGGCGTATTAAGTCGGTCAAAAATACACAGCAGATCACCAAAGCGATGAAAATGGTCGCCGCGGCGAAACTCAAGCGGGCGCAGGATCGCGTTACGGCGTCCCGCCCATTCTCGGGAAAAATGTCCGAGGTTCTCGGTGCTCTGAGCTCAAAGGTTGCGGGCGAATTTTCGCATCCGCTTTTGGACGAGCGCGGCGACGAAAAATACATCGTCGTCCTGATCAGCGCTGATAAAGGTCTGGCGGGGGCATTCAACGCCAACGTTATTAAGGCGACGCAGGCATTTTTGAAAGAGCACGAGGGCAAGGTCAGCGAAATGATCCCGGTCGGGCGCAAGGGCCGCGATTTTTTCAAACGACGCGAGGTAAAGTTTACCGAAGAATACGTTGGCTTAACCGGTTCGGGACAGGTGGTTCACGCCGATGCAGTGGCGATCGCGAATAAGATAATCGAGACTTTTACTGAAGACACGACTATCGACAAAGTATTCGTCGCATTTACAGAATTCAAAACCGTTCTAACTCAAAAACCAACCATCGAGCAGCTTTTGCCGATCACCCGAACATCAACTGAGGGCGAAACGGAAGGCGGTTCTGAAGCCGAATATATCTACGAACAGCCGGCGGCTGAGATATTTGGGAAACTGCTTCCGAAACAGGTCGAGATCCAGATCTATAAAGGCATGCTCGAGTCGGTCGCTTCCGAACAGGGTTCGCGAATGACAGCAATGGACTCGGCGTCAAAAAATGCCGGCGAATTGATCGATTCGCTAACGCTAAATATGAACCGCATCCGTCAGGCCGCGATCACGAAAGAGATCATCGAGGTTGTCAGTGGCGCCGCCGCCGCCTAAAAGTTATCCTTCTCGGTTTGAGCAGGCATAGCAAATTGTTATTCATCCGAATATTCGATATGCTTTGTCTGCTTTTTGATTGTCCGAAGTACGATAAATAAAACCTTAGGAGGAAAATATGTTGCTTGGTGTAGGCGGATTGTTAATGCTGATCTGTATCATTTGGTTTGTCGTTTTGAGCGTTCAAACCGGTGCGACGACAGCGGAGAAACTGATTTGGGTGATCGTCAACCTTTTATTCCAGCCACTGGCGGGGATCATCTTTTACTTTACAAAAGGGGCCGGTCTAATACCGATGATCCTCGGAATTATCGGGGTTGTGTTCTATGGTTACGGCATCTTTACGTCGATCGGTGAGGTAGTAAATTAGTTTGCCCTTGACGAGTGACGTTAACAATAAGAGTGGTATTTGGCGCGGGCGGATAATTCGCTACGCGCCAATTCTTTTGTGGACGGGCGTCATTTTTTTCCTGTCCAGTAACAGCGGGTCGATGTCCGAGACCTCGAGGTTCGTTGGACCGATCGTTAAATTCTTTTTCCCAGACATCTCGGACCAATCGCTACAGACCGTTCATTTCTTAGTTCGTAAATCGGCTCACGTAACCGAATATGCGATTCTGGCCTTTTTCGCCGTCCATGGATTTACGCGATCAACGCACGAGATACTGCGAAAGCTACGTTATTACTTGCCGATTCTCTTGGTGTCGATCGTCGCCGCGGCCGATGAGATAAATCAAAGCTTTGAGGCGTCGAGGACGGCATCGGGTTGGGACACTCTGCTAGATTTGGCCGGCGGAGCTGCAATGGTTACGATGTTGTGGCTCGTAGGCAGGCCGCGCATTGACGATCAAGGAACCGGGGGCTAAAACTTCCATTCAACGCAACTTTGTGTCATATTTTATCGTTAAGAGTACCGAAAAGGAGATTGGTAATGAGCATTTTTGACAAAGTAAAAGACGTGGCACTAAATCAATTTATTGAGGTTATCGAATGGCTGGATGATTCGGGCGACACGATGCTATATCGTTTTCCGGTTGCCGGCCAAGAGATAAAAAACGGTGCCCAGCTTATCGTCCGCGAGTCTCAGTCGGCGGTTTTTGTGTTCGAGGGGCAGGTTGCGGATGTCTTTACGCCCGGCAAATATGAGATCGATGGCGGCAACACGCCTATTCTCTCAAAGCTCGGGGCGTGGAAGTTTGGTTTTAACTCTCCGTTTAAGGCCGAAGTCTATTTTGTAAATACCAAACAATTTACCGACATGAAATGGGGCACATCAAACCCCGTCATGCTTCGCGACGCTGATTTTGGCATCGTGCGTCTCCGGGCGTTCGGTGCTTATAGTCTGCGCGTTGCCGATCCGGCTGAATTTATCAAAGAGATCGCGGGAACGAATGCTCATTTTCAAACCGAAGATATCGATGGCCAGCTAAAACGCGCAATTGTTACCGAATTTTCGGATGCGATCGGCGAACTAAAAATACCTGCCCTCGACCTCGCTGCTCAATACAAAGAGATCGGCGAAGCGATACGAGGCAAGATCAACGAAGATTTTAAGGCCTATGGTCTCGATGTCACCAAGTTTTATGTCGAGAACGTCAGCCTTCCGCCTGAGGTTGAGGCAGCAATGGACAAACGAGCATCGATGGGTGCTTTGGGCGATGCACAGACGTATATGCAGTTTCAGGCCGCTGATGCCCTTCGTGACGCCGCTCAAAACGAAGGCGGTGGTGCAGGGCTCGGAGCCGGGCTCGGAGCCGGGTTTGCGGTTGGCGGTCAGATGGCAACTGCATTTGGACAACAGGGCGGAACGGGCGGTGGAGGGCAATCGTCTGCGTCAACCGTTCCATGCCCAACGTGCGGCAAAGCGAACGCCGCGGGTGTAAAATTTTGTTCCGAATGCGGCGGCAAAATGGAGGTCGCACAGGTTCCATGCATAAAATGTGGGGCAAACCTTCGCGAGGGTGCAAAATTCTGTTCCGAATGCGGATCAACTCAGGAAAAAGCAAAATGCTCGAACTGCGAATACGAATTGGCGGCTGGTGCAAAATTTTGCCCTGAATGCGGAACAAAAACCGAAGCGGTTTAAATAAAAAGGCAAAAGTAAAAAGGCAAAATAGGAGCACGTTCCTCTTTTGCCTCTTTACTTTTTACCTGTTACTTAGGCCTTCCCTTTTTACTTTTTACTTTAAACTTGAAAATTATGGCTATCAGTCCGGAACTTTTAGAAATTTTGCGATGTCCGCAATGCAAGTCCAAGGTCGAGATCGACGGTGAAGCCACTCGTTTGAAATGTGTAAACGCTGATTGCTCACTCGTCTATCCGATCCGGGACGAGATACCCGTGATGCTGGTTGACGAAGCGACGGTTGAAAAATAATGCCCCGTGATGAGATCGATTGGAAAAAAGTAAAACGAGTTCTCATCGTCAAACTGCGTTCGATCGGCGACACCGTTTTATCCACACCTTCGCTAATTGCCCTCAGAAGGTTTGTTCCCGATGCTCAAATAGACATTCTCCTCGAAGATTGGGTCGCGCCTTTGCTCGATGGATGTGATTCGGTCGATAACGTCATAAGCGTTGGTAGCGGGATCGCCGACCGTGTAAAAACGGCATTCTATTTGCGCCGCCGCCGATACGATGTCGCCATTAATCTGCATGGCGGTACGACGGCGACATTTTTTACGGGGGCGAGCGGAGTAGCGCACCGGGTCGGTTATAGGGAATACCGGTATTCGTTTATTTACAATCATTTACTGTCGTCCGCTTCGGATTTTTGGGAAGCGGAATTTACGCATTCGGCAGAACAGCAGCTCGCCTTATTGGGTTTCGTTGGTGTTCCCGTTTCGGATCGCCCAAAAAGCCGTTTGGCCGTCACCGAGAGTTCTTTGATTTCGCTTGAAAGGAAATTCCAAGAAAGGTTCCATCAGGAAAAGGACGGAAACTCAGTGTCGTTTGCCGAAAAAGCCTATGCTTTGCTTCATCCGGCGTCGGCGTTTGCGACCAAGCAATGGCCCACTGAGAATTTTGCCCAAACGGCCGAATTCCTGGCCGCAAAGGGCATTATTTCCGTTGCCGTAGCCTCAAAAACTGAATCCGAGATTCTCGATCGGCTGAAACTCGAATCGCAAGTGCCGATCCTAACATTCGACGATCTTTCGCTGCCGGAAATAACCGCCTTAGCTTCAAGGGCAAGTCTCTTTGTCGGTAACGATTCGGGAATCGCTCATATTGCGGCAGCGGTCGATACGCCTTCGGTCGTAGTTTTTGGCTCGTCAAACCGCAATCATTGGCGTCCATGGACTGAAGCGCCGAATGAAATGGTCTTTAACGAATTGCCGTGCCAGCCGTGCGCCGGTTACGAGTGTAAGGTTTTTGGCGAACCAAAATGTATATTGAGTGTCGAGCCCTTTGAGGTTTTTGGCGCGATCGAAAGAGTATTAAAAAAAGGCAGACTTGCTAAGCCTGCCTCATAATTTATCCGAGCGGTTGCTGGGATCCAACCTTTCAAGTTATCAATTTACTACTTATTCGTGTTTGCTTTATTGCCGTTGACCATTTGATTTGTCATCGAATCGTTAGCCTTTACTGTCAACTGGTTTTTGACGCCTTTTTGCCCTTCGATCCCTTTTGCCACGGTTTCGGCCTGAGCTTTCTGAGCGGCGGTAGCAACCGTTCCTTTGAGTGTAATAACGTCATTCACGACATCAACGTCGATGGTCGAATCGCGAAGATCGTCTGCAGTTGCTAAAGCCGTCCTGGTCTTAAACCAGATCCAGCTATCGTTTGCGCCCTGTCCGATCGTGCTTGAGCCCTTTTCTTTCTCGTAGTCGGCCCGGGTTTTGTCATATTCTTCCCTAGTGACGTTAGCCCGGTTAACCGGAGTCGCGGTCGGCGACGGCGTCACGAGCACTGCGGTATTTGCATTGCGGGCATTAATGTTTACGTTTGTGTTCGACGTTGATTCGCAACCGGCCAGTAAAGTGGCGGTAAACACAACGGTAATAATTGTTAAAGTGATTTTCATACTTTTCTCCTGTTTTCTGAAAGGTTTGTAATTCTGAAAGGTCGTAGTGTAGCAACTCGAGAAAGTAAGGTTGGTACGCAATCATACATTCAGCCTAAAAAGTTGGAGGGTTAGCGTGGATCGACGGCGGCGACCCCCCAATTCTTGACATCGCTAGGCTAAACGAATAGTATTCATAGTTTCGACTATTGTGGCCGAAGTGTCTCTGTATGTTTGAATCGCTGTCCGATAAACTGAAGAAATCGCTGAAGAATCTGCGTGGCCAGGGCAAATTGACGCCTGAGCATGTGGATGCGGCTCTTCGTGAGATCAGGATGGCTCTGCTTGAGGCGGACGTAAACTATAAAGTCGCTAAAGATTTTGT
>JBGTCS010000483.1:0-1584 GCA_041748715.1 Pyrinomonadaceae bacterium
GACGATGATGTCGTCAGAATTTCGACAAATCTGATCCAGCTCGATGTAACGGTCACAGATTCAAAGGGAAAACCTATCTCGGACCTGCGGCTTGACGAGATCGAGGTTTATGAGAACGGTCAGAAACAGAAGTTAACAAATTTGACCTATGTCGCCGGCAGCAGGATAGTATTGGAAAGACCTGCTCCGTCGGACAAATCTGGTGTTCCTGTGCCGCCCGTAACTCTGCGTCCGGAGCAGATCAGGCGAACGGTTGCGATCGTTGTCGACGATCTGTCGCTGTCATTCGAAAGTGCCTATCAAACTCGGCGGGCGCTTAAAAAATTTGTCTATGAACAGATGCAGGATGGGGATCTAATCGCGATTATTCGTACCGGAGCCGGGATCGGTGCTCTACAGCAATTTACCTCGGACAAACGAATCCTTCATGCGGCCATCGAAAAAGTCAAATGGAACCCAATGGGCAGCGGCGGTATAAGCGTGTTTGCACCTATCGAATCTGCTCCCGACACGTCTCTCTCAACCGGCGACGACTCGTCGGACAACGGTGATGAGGCGACTACGAGCGGAGCCGGCCAGCGCCTCGATGATTTTAGAAGCAGCGTTTTTGCAGCCGGAACACTCGGTGCCTTGAAATACATCGTTACCGGCATGAGCGAACTGCCGGGGCGCAAATCGGTGATCTTATTCTCGGACGGTTTCAAATTGTTTGAGGAGGATCAGTTCGGGTTCAAGGAATCGGGCCGCGTCCTCGATTTTCTGCGGCAATTGGTCGATACGGCCAATCGTTCGTCGGTCGTGTTTTATACGGTCGACGCTCGGGGACTTGTATACACAGGTTTTACGGCCGCCGATTCTCCATCTATTTCCAATCCACAAGCTTTAAGCGACGCCCTTTCGTCGCGCGGTGCTCAACTCACGGATACTCAGGATGGGCTTCAGTATCTGGCGGAAGAAACCGGCGGATTTCTTGTCAAAAACAACAACGATTTGGCGGGCGGTGTTCGCCGGGTGCTGGAGGACCAGAGTTACTACCTCGTTGCTTACGAACCCGATTCGGACACGTTCGACGCTGAGAAACGCAAATTTAATCAGATCTCGATAAAGGTAACTCGAAAGGACGCAAAGGCCCGCTACCGCAGCGGATTTTTTAATGTCGCGGACAAGATTAGTCCAAATGCACCGGCTGTTGCGACGCCGCGTGGCCAACTCGAATCTGCTCTTGTATCGCCTTTCGCGATAAGCGGAATAAATCTGCGGCTCAACGCTCTGTTTGGCAGTGATCCGCAAATAGGGGCCTACGTCAGGTCGCTGCTGCACGTTAATACGGCAGATCTAAAATTTACAGACGAAAAAGACGGGATAAAAAAAGCTGAGTTTGAAGTGCTAGCGATGAGTTTTGGCGATAACGGACAGCCGGTGGATCAGATAGCGAAAACATATACGCTCAGCATTCCGCCCGCCGCCTACACAAAGATCGCGGCCAACGGCTTTGTCTATCATTTTATGTTTCCGGTAAAAAAACCTGGTGCGTACCAGTATCGCGTCGCGATTCGAGATGCGATCGGTGGCAAAGTCGGTTCG
>JBGTCS010000484.1:0-2424 GCA_041748715.1 Pyrinomonadaceae bacterium
AGATCTTTTGTGACGTCGTATTTATCTAGTTAAGAAACTAATTTCTTTTATTTAACCGGGCTCCAAGCCAAATAGCACGATCGTCCCATTTGTATCCCGAACAATACTCAGATTTAAAGTAATTTCGCCGTATTCAACCTGATATCTATAGGCTACACTCGAACTTTCAACTCGCCGTTCGATAGGCAGAAATGTTTTTATAGGCCCCATACCTTTTAGGAATTCGAATAAACGGTCGGGATTGTCGAAAAGCAATTTCTGAAGCTGAGGGGTAAAGATATCACGATTTGTCTTACCGGTGGTCAGATCTTCGAGAATTGTCCGAAATTCAGCAGTTGCTTTCGGATCTGGGTCTGTAATTGGCTTTGGCTTTAGATTCGGGTCAACGATTTCCGCGATACTATGGGCTAATTTGGCGGGATCCAAATTCGCCAAATTCGCAAATAAAATAACAGTCAGTTTATCATCCGGGTACCTCGCGATAAAGGCTTTAAAACCTTGCCACGCTCCTCCGTGTTCGATCAATCGCTGTCCGTTTACGGTTTTGACCGCCCAGCCAAACCCGTAAGGGTGCTCTTTACCGCTGTTGAGCATGATCGGCGTCCACATGGCGGCAAGGCTTCCGGGTTTTAGAAGCTTTCCATTTTCTAAGGCTTCGTCCCACTTGATCATATCGAGGGAGCTAAGATATAAAGCTCCGTCCGCCGTGGTATTTAGTGAGGGATTTACCCAACTTTGATTTTTGATTTCTCCTTTGTTCAGGATGTAACCAGCGGCACGATTTTCGACAATATCGCCCTCGCTGATAACGCGGGCAGTCGTCATTCCTAAGGGCTTAAAAACACGCTCGCGTAAAAAATCACCGTAAAATTGACCCGACGCCTTACGAATGATTATCCCAAGCGTCACAAAACCAAAATTGCTATACTGCCACTTTTCGTTCGGAGCAAAGGCAAGCGGAGTCTCCCTGATAATTTTTAACAGCTCATCCTCGGTGTAATCCCGACGAAAATCGAAATTATTCGGATAATCGGTCATTCCACCGGTATGAGATAAAAGGTGGCGAATCGTTATCTTTCCCCAACTGTCCGGGACTTCGCCGAGATATTTACCGATCTTGTCGTCAAGATTCAACTTGCCGTCCTCAACCAGTAACATCACCGCAGCGGCGGTAAACTGCTTACCAACCGAACCAGATTGAAAGATTGTTTCGGGTTTGACGGGAACTCTGTGCTCAACATTGGAAAGCCCATAGCCTTTAACGATCAACGGCTTGCCGTCTTTAACTATCGCTAAGGAGATGCCGGGGATCTTCTGACGTTCAATCTCTGCGGTAACAAATTTATCGACCTTTATTGCTAACGAATCTTGGGCCAAAGTCGCCGCGGCCCCGATAAAAATAAGCGAAACAATTTGTACTACGGAATAGCTAAGTCTTACTTTCATATTATTTCATGCTCTTTTGCATTTTGAGTATATACACGGAAAATCCAATTTTTTCATACGCCCTGATCGCAGCGAGATTATCGACGTAAACTTCAAGCCGCATTTCGGGTACACCTTGCGACAAGGACCACTGTTGCAGTGCTTCGACGATCTTCTGATTCACGCCCTTTCCGCGATGCTCGGGGACGGTGTACATAAATCCCAGATAAGCGTGCCGGTCGTGTTTCAAATACGGCTTTGCATCCTCGATGCGTGCATAGCCAGAGCCAACTAAGTCGCCTTCCACCTCGGCCACCATAAGTTCAACATTCGGCAAGGTGAGCATGGCTTCCATGTCGTAGTAACAAATGCCTTCGGTTTTCAGAGTCGCGTCAAATGCCCGTTCCGCCTCGATAACGCCCTGCTCAAATATGAGGAGGGTATCGAGATCAGCTAATGTTGCTGTTCTCACAATAATCTGTTTCATTCAAAATAATTAACACAATAAGAATTTGGCATCCAGAGTCTCGGTCATTTTTTCCTTCGCATCCTCTTCACATCGACTCACGCCAACCTTTTCCAATGCCTCTATTTTACCGCCGGCCGTTTGTTTCGCCAGATAAGAAATTCCGCAAAAAGCAGGTTTGGCACCCAACCCAACCACGCGACCGTACGATATACATCCATCGGCGGCAGTTCAACTGAATTGTTTATGCTCCATTTCCACGCTCTGAGCGTCAGCGCGGAAAGGGTCAGGGCAAAGCTCCGCATCATATAGTTACGGTGTGAAGCGTAATCGCCTTTTCGGGCTTTGACGACGGCCATCGCGGTAAAATATATCCAAAGCGTCGCCAGCATAATAAACGCGATCCTCGATGTTATTCCGCCATTCGCATAGAAACCCATGATCAATCCGGCGGGGCCGGTAATAAGCAAGACATCTGCGGCGTAGATATATCCAACTGTCCGATGAATCTTTGGATAACTGGATCTGATCGT
>JBGTCS010000485.1:0-2386 GCA_041748715.1 Pyrinomonadaceae bacterium
AGTGGCAGCACGCCAAATGTTTTATCGGCCCCAGCCGCAATTTCGGCAACCGAGCGGATAGTTCCGTCGCCTCCGCCGGCAACGATAATCTCACAGTCCGAATCGGCAGCCTCATTTGCAAATTGCTCGATCTCATCGCCGGATTTGGCCAATTTAAGATCTATTTCGAGACCGTTCGCCTTGAACTCATCTCTCAAATTCTGCTCAGTTTCGCCCTCGACGAAACTGCCGGATCCGGCGTTGATAATTACAGTAATGGGCGGCATGTGGAAAATGTTTGGGCGACAGCTTAACGCAAAAAGTCTTCGAGCTGCGTCGACGCATCGGTTTTATCGTCCCGATATTTTACGATTATCGGGCAATAGATCGAAAGGCCGTTCTCTTTACCAAAGCCCTTTGTTACTGCCCTCGAACCCTGAACAACGACAGCACCGGCAGGTATATCGAGCGGCCGGTTGCCTTCAGCTTTAATAATTCGCTCATTTGGCAGATCAAATACCGGCGTCGAGCGCGTCAGAATAACGCCGGATGCCAAAACCGCCCGTTCGCGGACAATCGTTCCCTCGTAAACACCAGTATTACCGCCCACTAAAACATCATCTTCAATTACCACCGGCACGGCGCCAACCGGTTCGAGAACTCCGCCGATCTGAGCCGCCGCGGAAAGGTGAACTCGTTTCCCGATCTGGGCACACGAACCGACCAGGGCATGCGAATCGATCATTGTTCCCTCATCCACAAAGGCTCCGACATTGACATAACACGGCGGCATCAGCACGACGTTTTTGGCGACATAACATCCATCGCGGATCGTCGAACCGCCCGGCACGATCCGAATACCATCGGACAATGTCATCGGACGAAGCGGATATGTGTCTTTATCAAAAAATTGAAACGTCTCGGTCGATTTAGACGCCTCGACCATTTTGCCCATTCTGAATCCGACCAAAATTCCCTGCTTGACCCATGCATTTGCGTGCCAATTGCCTTCCGCATCTTTCTCAGCCGACCGGATCTCGCCTCGGCGGAGCGCGGTTTTGAATTTATCAAATGCGGCTCGATCGGCCTCATTAAAATCCGTTTGTTCCGAGAGAGCCCGAATCTTTTCTTCTAACTCATTCATTTTGTTATATTACTTGCCACAGTCGCGAGAGCTGTTTTATTGGATGTCTCGCACTCAAGATCTTTAAAGTTTTAGGTCCTGCATAATTGCCTTCAGAATTAACCTTGTCTCTTTTGTAACCGGCACCAGAGGCAGACGTAAATTCTCCTCGCACAAACCCATTTCCTTCATCACAAACTTGCACGGACCGGGCGAGGATTCGATAAAGTTCGCCTCCATTAGCGGCAGAATTTTGTAATGGATCTTTCGGGCAAAATGGAACGAGCCGTTCAGCGCGTGATCTACCATTTTTACCGTTTCTTTTGGAATTTCGTTCGCGCAAACTGAGACCAAACCGTCGCAGCCGAGCGAGATGAGCGGCAGGGCGGAAGAATCGTCGCCCGAAAATACTTTGAAATTGCGGGGACGCTTGGCCAGAATCTCCATTATTTGTGAATAATTACCGGACGCTTCTTTTGTGGCTACGATACTTTCATGTGCGGCGGCCAAACGCAGAGTTGTTTCGGCAGAGATATTCGACGCGCTGCGCGACGGAACATTGTAAAGAACAATCGGAAAGCCCTTTACCGATTTCGCAATCTCAGAATAATGGGCAAACATGCCTTCCTGCGTCGGTTTGTTGTAATACGGAGCGACGATGAGCGCCGCATCGGCGCCGGCCTCGCGAGCTTTGCGTGTGTGTTCGATCGCGGCGGCGGTGTTATTTGTTCCGGTTCCGGCGATCACTTTTGCATCGTGTTTCTTTGCCACCTCGACCGTCAAACGAATTAGGTGCGCCTGTTCGGCAGAGCTCATCGTGACATTTTCACCCGTCGTACCACATGGAACGAGTAGTTTCACGCCGCCTTTTACCTGCCGCTCGACCAGTTTTTGAAAGCACGCATCGTCAATCGAGCCGTCCTTCTTAAACGGAGTCACAAGCGCCGTCGCTGTCCCGTGCAGCCAATCTATTTTTACTGTCATAGTAAAATCTACTATTTCTAAATTTGATTCAAGTATATTCTTATCAGGATTGAACTTACAAAAATAGATAGGCCAAATTTATGGTGGCCATAAGAATCTATTTATTATCTTCGGTTGATTTGATCGAAGTAACTTTAACGTTCTTGGTGTGAATTAAAGAGAATTCGCGGCCTGGAAAAAAACTTGTAACTTTCGGTGATCGAGTTCCCCGCCAGTCCTAACTCCGGAACATAGATCGAGTCCAAACGGCTGGACCATTTCGATCGCGTCGCGGACGTTGTCGGCGTTGAGACCGCCGGC
>JBGTCS010000486.1:0-3111 GCA_041748715.1 Pyrinomonadaceae bacterium
AAATCCCTTTTTGAATCGGATGTCTTGGATTTCGTCGAGCGAGAGCCTGACTTCTTTCACGCCCTTAGAGATCAGGCCCAACAGCTTTGATTCGTACTCGATGACGATGCCGGCGGGCGAGAATTTTGCCAGGCCGTTCACCGACGAGATGCCGCTCTCGGTCTTAAATGGAATGCTGGTGAAACTCTGCATATTCTGGTCCGATCACTTCTTTATATCTTTAGCACGTTTTTCGCGGCCTTCCAGCTTTTCTTCGAGATCGGCCTCTTGTTCTTTGTCCGCCACCCAATTAAACGCGGTCAGTGCGAACGCAACCAGGGCGACTGCGATGCCATAATACATCGTCTCAAGAGCGGATTCGGATTGCAGAAGTTTTTGAATAAATTTGACCGCCATGATCGGGATCAAAACCGAGCCGAATTTTGCCTTGAGCTCATCGAGATGTTTAACCAGCATCCAGTCCGGCACCTCGAGCCCGCCGATAAAAAGCTCGTACAGGCTGACCGCGATCACCAGCAGTGCGACCGCCACGAGAAAACTATCCAGGGCCTCAAACAAAACATAGAGCGTCGGACTGTTGCTCTCGTGATGGAGTACGGCTATTTGAAGGGCTTTGACGACCTTTTCGCCACCGACATAAAGAGCGGCCAAAACTCCGACGAGCAAACCCGTAATTGCCACGTATGAAAGATATCTCGATTTTTCGACCAGCCATTTCATAATTTTATTGTTATTCGTCTTCGAATATTTCTCGCCGGGTCGCGATCAATCGATCCTTATTTTTGACCGTAAAAATACTTTCCGATACCAAACAGACTAATCAATAACCAGAAAAATTCAACTATAACCGAAGGGAAGTTAAAGCTGTAACAGAGCGATATGAGTATCAGCAATGCACCGATCGCGTTGAGCAGCGAATAAGAGAGTTGCTCGCTGCGAACGCGACCGATCTGAAGCAGAACGTAAGTGATGATTATAATGGCGACCCCAAGCGTGCCCAGAATGTCGTACCAGGCATAGGTCATTTCATTTTTACGACGAGCCCTTTGGGGCCGACGGCCCAGGTCGAGCGACGCCCATTTGACTGCACAGCATTGTAATTCTCGTCATCAAGAGATTTCCACGTTTTTCCGCCGTCGCGCGATATGTCCGAGCCTGACGATCCGACGGCTACGAGAGTTCGTTTGTCGATATAAGCGACGCCGGATCGATATCCGCCGAGGCCGCTGCCGCGTGTCCAATTTCGACCGTTGTCCGAACTGAATGCTAAGTTCCCGGTGGTTTCATCAGGCTTTTCGTAATTTCCGCCGACAATGACGCCGTTTTTCTCATCCCTCATGGCGATAGAAAAAATCCCGCTTCCGGATGTGCCTTTGACGATCGGCGTCTCCGATTCAAACCAAGTCAAACCGCGATTGACCGAACGAAACACGCGAGCGTCACTGCCGCCGGAGACTAGAAACACATTGTTTTTCCCCTGAGTGATCAAACATGTGCCGCTTGCCGCAAAAGCGGCCTCGCCGTCCTTTGCATAGGCCATTTTGTCGGTGTCCATCGGGTGCCAGTTTTTGCCGCCGTCTTTTGTACCGATCAAGACATATTTGCGATCAACCGGATCGGACATTGCGATGCAGTTGCTTCGGTCCCAACAAGCGATAGCATCAAAAAACGCTTTTTCATTTGTATTCTTAAACTGAAGCGTCCAATTCTTGCCGCCGTTGGTGGTTTTATAGATCCGCGAACTGTCGCCGTTACCGATGCTAAGAATATATGCCGTGTTTGCGTCAAACGCCTCAATATCGCGAAAGTCAAGTTTCTCAGCATCGGGCACGGTCATCACATTCCAAGACTTACCGCCGTCGATCGTCCGAATAACCGTCCCGCCCGTACCGCTCGCCCAGATAACCTTTTCACTGACAACCGACAGCCCGCGGAGGCCAACGGTCGTGGCTACGGATTGCCTGGCCCATTGGGCGTAGCCGAATTGAGAGGTAAGTAGCAACGTGATGATGCCGAAAATAGTTCTCATATCGTAAACAAAAGATTTGTAACCACAGATAAACACAGATTGCAGAATTCTTATCCCTGTTTATCCGTGTCCATCTGTGGTTAAATTTCTTAATAAACCATCCGCACTTTCACTGTCCCCTTTACCTCTTTCAGTATCTCAAAAGCCTCTTTCGATATCTTATGGTCAACATCCAAAATTACATAGCCGATATCGTCGTTTGTTTTTAGATATTGGCCGACGATGTTGATGTTGTGTTTTGAAAGACGCGAGTTTATCTCGCCGAGTACGCCAGGGATATTCTTGTGAATATGAAGAATGCGGTGAGCACCTTCCTGCGGCGGCAGATTGACCGGCGGAACCGTGTGCGAACCTTCGGAAATGCCGAGTTCGAGATATTTAATGAGCTTTGAAGTGACGTCAAGTCCGATATTCGCCTGAGCTTCCTCCGTTGATCCGCCGATGTGCGGTGTGAGGATCACGTTGGGCAGATTTTGCAACACGTTTGAAAACGCGTCGCCATTTTTTTCCGGTTCGTCCGGAAAAACATCGATAGCAGCACCGGCCAGTTTGCCCGAGATAATCGCTTGTTTTACGGCCGTAAGGTCAACCACGTCGCCTCGGCTGTGGTTTATGAGAATGCTGCCGTTCTGCATCTTTTCAATAGCTTGAGCTCCGATCATGTTCCGCGTTGTGACGTCAGACGGAATATGCAGCGTCACGATGTTTGAATTTTTTAGAAGTTCTGCTAGTTCTCGAACTTGTTTGGCATTTCCGTGCGGCAGTTTTGTCGATGCGTCAAAATAAATGACGTTCATCCCCATCGCCTCAGCCAGATTAGAAACCTGCGAACCGATATTGCCATAGCCGATGATGCCCAACGTTTTGCCGCGAAGCTCAAAACTGCCGGTCGCGTCCTTTAACCACTCGCCACGATGCGCCGCCGCATTTTTATCCGAGACCTTGCGGATAAGCATCACGCAGAGACCGATGACGAGTTCGGCCACCGACCGCGTATTCGAGTACGGAGCGTTAAAAACCGCAACGCCGCTCTCGGTCGCAGCTTTCAGATCGATTTGATTAACACCGATGCAAAACGCTCC
>JBGTCS010000487.1:0-2470 GCA_041748715.1 Pyrinomonadaceae bacterium
TTTGCCCCGCCAAATGTGGCGACGATGGTCGAGGAAAGCCAGGCCGGGTTTTGGAACGATATGATCCAAAAAGTCCCGCAAAGCAATTACCTTCAGATCGTCACTGATTTTAATTTGAATATGATCGTCGGCCGATACGCCGGATTGATCTTTGAAATGCGTTTGCCAAAAATCCTGGCGATGTTCCTGCTTGGGTTTTACGCCCACCGGCGCGGGTTCTTTCAGAATCTATCCGGTCACCGTGTATTGATACGTCGGGTTTTGATCTACGGAATTGTTTTGGGATTGGTCGGAAATGTCATATTTTCGGCGGTGGCGGGCAGCGAAGCGGTTTTACCGCCGACAGCAATGGGGATCATCGGCGTCATTACCTATGGTTTCGGCGTTCCCGCCATGGCGTTGTTCTATATTGCGGCGGTCGCGACGCTTTGGCAGCGGGACGTGGGGCGTCGTGTCCTCAGCATTTTTGCTCCCGTCGGCCGCATGGCTCTGACGAATTACCTTCTCCAAACGGTGATCTGCGTTCTGATATTTTACGGCTACGGATTTGGCCTATTCGGTTCGGTCCGGGCGTCGCAGACGATCACGATCGCGGCCGCCATCTTTTTGTTTCAGATCGCTTTCAGCTATTTTTGGCTTCGGCAGTTTCAGTTCGGGCCGATGGAATGGATCTGGCGCCAACTGACCTATAAGAAAGCCCTGCCGCTAAAGCGAGTGATTTGAGAATAATAAGAAGAGGATCTCTGAAAGGCGGCCTCATATCAATTGCCTCCAGCTTTAGCTGGAGGTATCGAACTTGGTAAAAGAGAGGCTTTAGCCAAATTCCATCCAAAACCACTTCCTTTAGGCTTTAGCCAAATCTGTTTAAATATTTGCGGCTAAAGCCCTTAAGAAACAAACGTTTCATAATTTCGACTAAAGTCTAATTATTATATAATCCCGCACCTCCAGCTAAAGCTGGAGGCAAGTTAAGGACGATTAAGGTTGATAATGCCCCTGGCGGTTGGTTTTCAGACAGCCTCCTCGATGAGATCTATTCCGATCAATTCGTTACGACCAAAGTCTTGTCTTTGATCTTTTCGGCATCGAGCGGCTTTAGTTTCTTGACCTCGGCGGCACCTTTTACTTCGTCCTCAAGGAGGATCTTGCCTTCGCCTTTCCACATTCCGGCTTCGATTCCGACGCGAAAATAGTAGGTTTGGCCGCTGATCATATCAAATTCATATCCTTTTTTGTCGCTCGTCATTTGAATAACATGCTTGCCCGGCTGTAGTTTGAGCATAAAAAAGCGACCGTTGTCCATACGTGCAAGCTCGACACCGTCCGCATAGACCGAGGGTTCGAGGGCCATTCCCATCATTTTCTTTGGTCGGTAAATGTAAACGGTCACATCTCTCTCACCCGAACTTTCGTCTATCCCCGTTACCGGTTTTATCGTCGAAACCGTTTCTCCGTCGACCCGAAAAGTGCGCGACTCCGCGGTAAAAACCGTTATCTTCGATCCCTCTTGTACCACAGTGTTCCCGCCTTTTTTAAGGAGTGCAAACGGCCCGCCGATGATCGAGAGTGCCATGACAGTTCCGGTTTTGGCGTTGCCCTCGCTGCCTTTAGCTGCGCTCAGCCGCAATGATTCACCGTCAACGGTAGTGGTGTATTCGACCTGGACCGCAAGTTTACCGGACTTCCCCATATATCCGCCCTTTTCGGCATATATCACGCTGCCAGACGCCGGCGTACCCTTTTTGATAACGACGGCCCCGTCAATCATCACGTCCTCGTCGATAGCAAAATTAACCGCATCGCCGCGATTTGCGTCTTTGCTCGACACATTTTGCATTAAGACGATCTGGAGTTCCGTCCCTTCCGGCAAGGTCATATCCTGTGCCTGGACCGAGCCAAGGGCAAAGCCAATATTTACAATCATGGCCGCAGCCATAAACATCAGTCCTGAGACTGTTCCGCGTATCTTTAACATTATTGTATTTCCTCTATCTGATATTTTTGGGATGTTGGAAGGACGAGTCGTGGAATTCCTGCACTCGCACTATTTAATTTCTAATATTATTCAAATTCGACCCTCGCCGAAGAAATTGTTCGTTATAAGGATGAACACAATTAGGCGTAGGGTTGCATCATGCGAAGAGGGGCCTGCACAAATTGTCTTGCCAGATTAGTAGAAATCGCCAGACCCCGGTGATCAGCTTATTTATTTCCCCGTCATATATTTGAACGCCATCGACGCGATGTCGTCCACGGCACTGCCGTCCTGATTGCGGTCAAGGGCGCTGGTTGCCATGTCCAGAACCGAGCCGCCGCCGGATGTCTGTGCGCCGCCCAGCAGACCGCCGAGCAATCCGCCGATGCCATCGGCTCCGACATTCTGCTCTTGCTTTTGTTTGCCGAGATAGCCCATCACGATCGGGGCGAGAAACATCAGGATCTGAGCGACCTGGCCCATCCCGAGGCCGGT
>JBGTCS010000488.1:0-3076 GCA_041748715.1 Pyrinomonadaceae bacterium
CCGTAAAACGAATGTCACATTCTCAGACACCCCGACGGTGAGATTCATCGCGTTCTCGGATTCGACCGGCACCTCATACGGAGCCAAATACACCGGCGGCACAGTGACAATCACGGAAGCAAACTCAACCGGCGTCGAGGTCTCAGGCCGAGTCCAAACCCCCGACGGCCGCAGCCTCCGAAACACTCAGGTCACGATCACCGACAAACACGGCGTCGCGAGAATGGCGACAACCAGCTCATTCGGCACCTTCCGCTTCGACGCGGTGACGCCCGGCGAAACCTACACCATCGCCGTCCGCTCGAACCGCTACCGCTTCGCTTCGAAGGTCGTGGTCATAGCGGATAATGTGAATGGTATCGATTTTACGGGTCTCGAATAAACTTGAGGCGAGAGGCGGGTTCTGGGTGAGTGGTGAAGGATTGATTTTATAAAATCCTTTACCACTTGCACATAGCCCAGCCTTAATTTTCTACCACCAACCTAATAGCTTCCACCAGCCAAGGCCGATCGTTGACCAGATAACGATGTTTATAACAGATGCGATCAGGCCGATGGTCCACCATTGGCTTTGTTTGACGTAGCCGGTGCCGAAATAGATCGGGCCGGGCGTCGTCCCATAATGCGTTAAACCGGCGTTGAGATTTGAGAAATACGCGAGCAGTAAAACAGCGAGGCCAACCGGTGCTCCGGCGGCTATAGTCACGGCGGCAAACGGGACGAACATCGCAAGTACGTGACCGGTGATCGAGGCGAAAAAGTAGTGGGTGTAAAAATAAACCAGGACAAGGATCGTCAACGCGACCATCCATGTCATCCCCGTGGTATAGGTAGCCATTGATTCGGCAAATATTTTTGGTATTCCGGTCTCACCGATCGCGGAGGCCATATTAACGAGTCCGCCGTACCAGATAAATACCGACCACGCGTTTCGCTCGCCCATGAGGTCTTTCCATTCCAAAACCTTGGCCAAGAGCAGAACACCTATGCCGGAAAGAGCGACGATCGATGTGTCCAGGTTATGAAACGTGCCCTTAGCGATCCACAGCATCACGACGCTGATCAGGACCGCGAGAACGATAACTTCAGGCCGTTTTACGCGGCCGATCTTTTCCAGCTCGGTGCGTGCAAACTTGGCTGCCTCGGGTGTTTCTTTGATCTCCGGCGGGAAGAACTTGTAGATCATCATCGGAACGGCAATCAGCGAGACCACGGCCGGGACGATCGCGGCCAAAAACCAGCCGCCGTACGACAGCTCGATCCCAGCGTTCTCCCTGGCGAGTTTTGCGATGATAATGTTTGAGGCCTGACCCGTAATAAACGTGGCGCAGATGATCACGTCGCATTGATAAAGTAGGTTCATCAAAAACGCGCCGAGCTTTTTCTCGGTTCCGTCATCCGGCCGCGAATCATACGTTTCGCAAATGCCGAGGGCGATCGGCAGAATGACTCCGCCATTCCTCGCCGCATTTGACGGTATCATCGACGCCAGTATGAAATCGGTAGAAACAAGAGCGTATCCGAGGCCGATCGTTTTTCGGCCGATGGCTTTGATAAAAAGAAGTGCGATGCGGCGTCCCAAACCCGTTTTTATCATCGCACTGGAAAGAAAGAACGCCGCCAGAACAAGCCACACCACCGGATCGCTGTAACCCGTCAACGCGGCCTTTGGAGTCATTGCACCAAAAACCACCGTTGCAACGACACCGAGCAAGACCATCGCGCTCCCCGTCAGCGGTTGCACGATCGAACCAATGATCGTCGCTATAAAGATAGCGAATAAGATCCACGCTTCGCGTGTCACACCTTCAGGCGGGGTGATCAATGAAATGATCACGCCAGACCCAACAACGATCAGCCATTTTAGCCAGGATTTTTGCATAAAACAATGCCACAGCGGCTACAAAGAAGTTGAATTGATCTCGATCTTTGCTCCGACTGTGGCAATAGTTACTAATATCAATTACTTGTGCAGTTGAGCGTAATGCATAAAGAACCAGTATGTGATTCCAATCCACACTGCGAGATTTGCGACCGTTAAGAGCAAACCGAGATTTCGTGTTTTGGCATTTCGGGCAGCGTTTCGGTCGCCTTTGCCATACATTAAAACGATCACCAAAACTCCGGTAATACCCCACGCAAATAATCTAACCCCCATTTCGATCCAAACCGTTCCCCAAACCTGCCAAACTGTTAGAACCATTGCCAAAACGATAGCAATGAGGGCGGCGATCGGCGGTTTATATGTCGACTCAACCACATCACCAGAGCGATCTTCAGCAATTCCGATCTTGCTGTGGTTATAGCTGTACGCGAAATATATGACGAGTCCGATCGACATCCATACGATCAACCTGATCCAGGTGTCGAGCGGCAGACTGTTCATTAAATAGGCGGCAGAAACAACGGTTGCTATGGGAATATACGGCGAAAACGGAACCTTAAACGGACGATGCAGTGCGGGATTAGAGGAACGCAAAATAATGATGCCGATGCCGACAATGACAAATGCAAAGAGGGTTCCGATACTGACCAGTTCGCCAAGCAAACTGATCGGAACAAAACCCGCCAATATTGCCACAATAACGCCGGTCATCGCGGTAGTGATATGAGGCGTGCGGTATTTGGGATGAATCTTCGCCGCCCATGCGGGGAGCAGACCATCTTTTGACATCGAATAAAAGACTCGCGGTTGGCCCATAACCATGACGACCATGGTCGAGCTTAATCCGAGCACGGCACCGACCTTGATAATCATCGGGAACACCGAAAGGATCGTACCCATTGTAGTGCCTTCGGCCTTGAGTAGAGCTGCATCGACAGCAACCGCAATCGGTGCGGCGGCATTGGTCAATAATCGGTAATCGACCACCCCGACCATAATCCCGGCTACTAAAATATACAAAACCGTGCAGATGGCAAGTGACCCAAGAATACCAATTGGCATGTCCCGTTGCGGGTTTTTAGCTTCCTGTGCCGCCGTCGATACTGCGTCAAAACCGATATAGGCAAAAAAGATAACAGCCGCCCCCGTCACAACGCCTGTAAAGCCAAACGGCATAAAGGTTGAACAGCC
>JBGTCS010000489.1:0-2156 GCA_041748715.1 Pyrinomonadaceae bacterium
TCTCAATTACTTCTAAAGAACTGGAAACTGTTGTAATTCGTAATTCTGAATGAAAACTTACCGGAATAAATTGTTCGGCGTTTCTTGGTTTTACTCAAACGCTTCTTTTGCGGCATCTTGAATTTGCTTGATAAAATCCTCGACTTCCTCTTTTGTGTCGAAGTCAAAGGAAATATGTTCTTCGATGCCGAAGGTTTCAACACCTCTCACACGGACTTCAACAGCTTTTGGTGTGCGATATTTAATCATTTGAACTTGTAGTTTTTTCATATTTTTAGTTGTGTGTTAATCACGACACGCCGAACAAATCGTCGGACGCGATGCGGCAACAGCGTTCTATGTTGCGATGCTTCCGAAGCCGCCCGCGTCAACTTGGTCGTTATCACATCAATAATGATACTCGTTTGTCGTCTATGTCAATGGATACGGCTTAGTGTAGTTCACGCAGAGTTGCTGATTCGGTCTGTTTTGACCGAGTTGATTATTAAAATTTGACGGTTGTTCTTCGCGGCGCATTTCGACCAGAAAATATGCCCACATCAGACGCGACCAGAATCTTGCTGCGCCGAAAATAACCCACGCGACTAAAATTCCGAGTCCGGCGATCCAAACCGTCGCCGTGCCGAGTATCGAAGCGATAATTTCCATTCCCAAAAGCATTACGATAACGCTGATGCGCGAACCGATGTAACTGCCGAGATGACGCAGAACGAATTTCAGATGAGCGAACAAATTCAAAGTTGCCGCCAGCGAATTCGTTTTCTGACAGCGCAACGCCATCGCCGGAGTGAAAAAGAACACGACGGGAAGCGCAATCGAACCCAAGAATGTGCCGATTCCGGCGACCAGCAATATAATTACGCGGCTGATTACAAAAGAAATTCCTTTTGTAATTCAAAAATCGTCCGTCGCGGTTGCCGCAATGAAATCGGCGATAAAAACCAATAAAAACGGAATTGCCAGAAACCAACTGGTGATGCTGATGATGATCGAAGGAACGTAGAAAAGATTGAGGGCGAGCCAGAGTTTGAAACCTTTGGAGAATATAAAATAAATTGTGTAACTGTTTGGTAAGAAACAACCTAAAAACAGAAGTAACATTATGAATGCGAATCAAGGGTTGAAATTAGATGTTAAAAATCAATGCTTTACAGACTTGATTATAGAAAAAGCATAAAGTTTGATTTTCTAAGTCCTTTGTTTTCATCATTGATGATTTTCAACCCTTGATTCGCATTATGAACAGAACACAAGAAAAGAAATTGAAAGAGTTAGCCGGAGAACTGGCTAAAAATATAAAAACGGGCGAAGATTTGAGTTCTTTGTCGGCACGACTGGTTAAATTAACGGTCGAAGCAGCACTCGGGGCGGAGATGGAGAATCATCTCGGCTATCCGCCGCATTCTTCTGCCGGACATCATACGGGCAATTCCCGAAACGGTTCGACTCCGAAGATTTTGAAGGGCGATCACGGCGAAGTCGTGATTGAAACTCCGCGAGATCGTAACGGTTTGTTCGAGCCAGAGATTGTCAAAAAGGGACAGACGCGGATTACCGGGATGGACGAGCAGATTCTGTGCTTGTATGCCAAAGGGCTTTCGACCAGAGATATTGTCGAAGCATTTGCCGAGATGTATGACGCACAAGTGTCTGCCGGACTGGTTTCGCAAGTAACAAATGCGGTGATCGAACAGGTCAGAGAATGGCAGATGAGACCGCTCGATGAGGTTTATCCGATCGTTTATCTGGACTGTATCGTCTTGAAGATCAGACAGGACAAAAGAGTCATCAAGAAATCCATCTATCTGGCGTTAGGAGTAGGCTTAGACGGACAGAAAGAGTTGTTGGGAATGTGGATCAGCGAAAACGAGGGCGCAAAATTCTGGCTCTTGATCCTGACGGAACTGAAGAATCGCGGAGTCCAGCAGATTCTGATCGCGTGTATCGATGGATTGACTGGCTTTCCTGAAGCAATCGAGGTTGAGTATCCGCAGGCAAAAGTTCAACTTTGCATTATTCATATGGTCAGAAACTCGCTTCGTTATGTAGTTTGGAAAGATTACAAAGAAGTCACCACAGGTTTGAAGGCGATCTATCGCTCGGCGACCGAGGAAGAAGCGTTGCTGGAATTGGAGAGATTCGCCGAAAAGTGGGAT
>JBGTCS010000490.1:0-5559 GCA_041748715.1 Pyrinomonadaceae bacterium
GGCGGGCGTGCTTCCTAAACTTTTTTTAAGATCGTAGTTTGAGTAGCGCTTCTTGAACGTATCATTCATGTGTCGTCGAATGAGGGCGATGTTGTTCTCGATCCTTTCTGCGGATGCGGAACAACAATCGCGGCGGCGCAGAAGCTGAACCGCCAATGGATCGGCATTGACATCACTCACCTCAGCGTCGGCCTGATGAAACTGCGACTAAAAGATTCATTCGGGATCCTCTCCGGAGGGCGGACACTCCTGTCCGCCCGTAACCGCGACACGACGAAAGCAGCAGACGTGCGGACAGATGTGTCCGCACTCCAAACGTACTGCGTCGGCCAGCCCACACGAACACTCCCAATGTAAATTTTTGTAAACCGGCCTATTCTCGCGGTTGATTCGGTTGCGAATCTGTCTGAGTTGTCTTAAATTGTTAGCAATTCAAACCAAAGTACACTTTACTTTTGAATTTTCTTTTCCGTTCTAATCCAATTACGGTTTTTGAGGACAATTAATGATGAGAATTTTCTGCTCTTTGAGACGCGTCAGCGTTTCTTGCTTACTTTTACTAGTGGCGGCTGCGGTTATCGCTGCACAGCCCAAACCCCCAACCAAGGAAACTCCAAAGGCCGCGACGCCCGCCTCCGCATCGGATAATTTTCGATCCGCGGTAGAGAGCCTTAAGTTCCGCGAGATCGGCCCCGCAACGATGGGCGGCCGAGTTAACGATATCGAGGTGGTCGAGTCCGACCGCCGAATAATCTATGCGGCGACGGCCTCGGCGGGCATTCTGAAATCGATAAATGGCGGAACTTCGTGGACTGTTATTTTCGACCAAGAGTCGGTTTCAAGCGTCGGTGATCTCGCTATTTCCCCTTCAAACTCGTCGATTATCTGGGCGGGAACCGGTGAAGCAAATAACCGGCAGAGTTCGTCGTGGGGCAACGGTGTTTACAAATCGATGGACGCCGGCAAGACCTGGAAATCGATGGGCCTGGCCGAAACACATCATATCGCAAAAGTCGTAATTCATCCGACCAATCCGGATATCGTTTATGTCGCGGCCACGGGAAAATTATGGACATCGAGCCCCGACCGCGGCGTGTACAAAACGACCGACGGCGGAAAGACATGGCAGCATGTCTTAAAAGTAAACGACGACACCGGAGCGACGGAACTCGTCATTGATACGGAAAGCCCGAATATTCTTTATGCCGCGACCTATCAGCGCCGCAGGACAGTCTTTGGTTTTAACGGCAGCGGCGAGGGTAGTGCACTTTATAAATCAAATGACGGCGGCGATACCTGGAACAAGATCGTAAAAGGCATGCCGTATGACACGACGAACGCACCGACACCACGACCTGACAACCTTCTGGAAACGGGCCGAAACTCTATCGCGATCTATGGGAAAGATACCAACATCGTATACGCGACCGTAGAACACGCAAACGGCGGTGTTTACCGTTCGAATGACAAAGGTGAAACGTGGACAAGAATGGCGGATATCGCAGCAGTTCCGCGACCGATGTACTTTTCCAAATTAAGGATTGATCCGAACAACGATCAGCGTTTATGGCTGGCTGGCGTTCAAATGCAGTACTCCGAAGATGGCGGAAAAACCTTTACGGGCAATTTTTCTAGAGCACCACACTCGGATATCCATGGTATTTGGGTCAATCCGGCAAACTCTGACCACTTGATCATCGGCGGCGACGGCGGTATTAACATCACCTACGATCGAGGCCGAAACTGGGATTACTCGAACACCATTCCGCTTGGGCAGTTTTACGAGATCGGCGCCGATAACAGTGTGCCGTATAAGATCTGCGGTGGATTGCAGGATAACAACACCTGGTGCGGACCAAGTCAGACGATGAATCCGAGAGGGATTACGAACGACGACTGGTACACGGTTGGCGGCGGTGACGGGTTTTTTGCCCAGCCGGATCCGAACGATCCTGACATTGTTTACGGCGAGTCGCAGGACGGCAATCTTTTCCGCCGAAATATAAAAACCGGCGAAAGCAAGAGCATCCGACCGCGTGAGGATGATGGCGAAGCAAAGTTTCGCTTCCAGTGGAACTCGCCGATCGTCATTTCAACCTATGATTCGAACACGATCTATTACGGCGGCAATTTCCTTTTCAAATCCACAACTCGCGGCGACGGCTGGACAAAGATCAGCCCGGATCTGACCACCAATGCCGAGCGAAACACGATGCTCATTATGGGCAAAGTGCCGGACAAGAATACACGCTCGCGTCATGATGGAGTTCAGCAGTTCCCGGCCATATCGACTATTTCTGAATCGCCGGTGAATCGTAACGTCATCTGGGCTGGAACCGATGATGGGAATGTGCAAGTGACGCGCGACGGACAAACCTGGAAAAATGTTGTTGATAAGATCCCGGGCGTGCCAAAGGGAACTTATGTCAGCCGCGTCATCGCTTCGCGTGCAAATGAAGGAACGGCCTATGTGACCTTTGACGGCCACAGAATGGGCGATTTTAAGGTGTATGTATTTGCGACTTCTAATTTTGGCGAGACATGGCGATCAATCGCCTCAAATTTGCCGCAGAATAACGGGGTCGTAAACGTTATTCGTGAACATCCCCGCAATCCGAACCTGCTGTTTGTCGGAACCGAATTCGGTATGTTCATGTCATACGATCGCGGCGGCAACTGGATGTCGTTTAGACAAAACATGCCGACCGTCCCGGTTGATGATATTTTGATCCATCCGCGAGAGAACGATCTGATCATCGGTACCCATGGCCGATCGATCTGGGTGATGGACGATATTACAGCTCTCGAGCAGTTGAACGATGCTGTCTTAAGCAGTGATATTCATCTATTCGACACACGTCAGTCAGTAATGTGGCGACCATGGAATAACAAACCAATGACGTCGGATAAGGTTTTTTACGGACAGAATCCGCCAAACGGCGCCTATATCAATTTCTACCTTAAAGAACCACTCGCAGATCGTCAGACCGTTGCTATCACAATCCAGGATGCAGCGGGAGCTACCCTCCGGACAGTAAACTGTACCCGTCCTCAACCTTCACCTACACCTGGACAGGGTGGCCCCGGCGGTGGCGGTGGTGGATTTGGCGGCGGTGGCGGCGGAGGGTTTGGCGGCTTTGGCGGCGGCGGCGGCGGTCAGCAATGTACTGTCGAGAAAGGCGTCAACCGTTTTGTATGGGATATGCGTTCACGTCCAGCCGGACCACAAGCACCAGTCGGCGGTGGTGGTGGTGGTGGTGGTGGCGGATTTGGCGGACTTGCAAATCTGGGATTCCGCGTCGATCCCGGCGACTATACGGTCAAGATCAAACTTGGCGACAAAGAAATGTCCAAAGGCATTCGAGTTGTCGAGGATCCTCGCGTTTCATTTTCGGCTGACGACAGAGCCAAGAAACGGGCTGCACTGCTCAAGATCCAACCTGTTATGACCCAGGCGACTTTGGCACAAGCGTCCATAGTAAGTCTTCGTGCAAATCTGAATACGGTTATCGAAGCCTGGAAGAGGCCCGGTGTCGCTCAGCCCCCCGCTAATGTTAAAACGGCCGCCGAAGATCTGCTGAAAAAGATCGACGGTATATATATCAACTGGGCGGCCATCCCTTCGTCTGGGGCTAATCTCAGCTCCGCAGGCCCACCGCTAGTCGATCTGCCGACGCCGCTTGGCCAGCGTGTTCAGCAGTTGGTTTTCGCCATCGAGGGCACGTCAGGGGCACCGACCGAGTGGGAATTAGCTCAAATCGAGTTCCTGTTGAAACGGATCCCGGCGGCTGCGGACGCGGTTCGCAAACTGGTCAGCGAAGATCTTGCCGCTCTCAACGCGATGATGCTCGATGCCAAGATCCCGCATATCCAGCCTCCGACCCTTGGCGGCGGCGGTGGCGGCGGAAGGCGACCGCCGTTCGGTGAACAGGATGATGATCAGTAAAGACCGTGATCGTCATTGAACTTAAAAGGCCCGGAAAGTGGTAGACATTTTCCGGGCCCTTTTGTTTTCGTGCGATTTGCTTTCCGGTCGGCCTGTAGAATGGGTATTATTGATAAATGCTAAAGATCGACGTGCACACACATATTCTGCCCAAGGAAATCCCTGACTGGAAAGGACGTTTTGGCTACGGCGGATTTATCTCGCTTGACCATTACAAACCGTGCTGTGCCCGAATGGTTCGCGACGATGGAAAAGCCTTTCGCGATGTGGATGAAAATTGCTGGAGTGCTGAAAAACGGATCGAAGAATGCGATCTGGCGGGTGTTTCGGTTCAGGTGCTCTCGACAGTTCCGGTCATGTTTAGTTACTGGACAAAACCATTCCACGGGTTAGAGATCTCGCAGTTTCTAAATGATGGGATCGCGGCCATCGTGTCGGCCTCGCCAAAACGGTTTATCGGTCTTGGAACGGTGCCGATGCAGGATACGGACCTTGCCGTCAATGAGCTCGAAAGATGTAAAAAAATCGGATTTGCGGGCGTTCAGATCGGATCCAATGTAAATCAGGCAAATCTTGGCGAGCCCGAGTTTTTTGCCTTTTTTGAAGCGTGTGAAAAACTGGGCATGGCTGTTTTTGTCCATCCGTGGGAGATGATGGGTGAGGCTGATATGCAAAAATACTGGCTTCCGTGGCTGGTCGGGATGCCGGCCGAAGTGTCGCGTGCGATTTGTTCGCTGATCTTTTCCGGAACGTTGGAACGTTTGCCAAAATTGCGTATTTGTTTTGCTCACGGCGGCGGGGGATTCCCGGCGACAATCGGACGGATCGAGCACGGATTTAACGTCCGGCCGGATCTTTGTGCGGTCGATAACCCGTTTAACCCGCGAAAATACGCGAGCAAGATCTATTACGATTCGCTTGTTCACGATCCGGCGACGCTCGATTATCTGATCAACCTGGCCGGAGCGGATCGCGTGGCGTTGGGCACAGATTATCCGTTTCCGCTCGGCGAACTGGAGCCGGGCAAATTGATCGAGTCGATGCCCTATAACGATACTGTCAAAGAGGCTCTGTCTAGTGGGACGGCTCTGACTTGGCTCAATTTGAAAAAGTCCGACTTTAATTAACTGTCCTGACCTGTGGGCGGGCCAACGAGCTTGATTTGCCTGGGTCAAGGCGGAATTCTCTCTGCATAACTTGATTGGGGCTTTCACGCCGAAAAAAGTTCAGGATCGCCACACCTAAATAACCTTTGCCGGTGACTCCCGCCGGTCGGCTATTTTTTTGTATACAATTGATCGGGTTAAGATTAATTCGATCTCATTTGTCGACGCCTGACGCCCGTCAGTTGCTTTCGTTCAATTCTTCGAAGTACCCTTGTATCAATGCAAATTAAACCTGCTCAATATGACACATCGGCACTGCATGCAGCCCAGCTGGATGCCGATGATGCGCTCGCACATTTTCGTCATAAATTTCACGTTCCTAAACAGTCGAACGGCGACGATGTCGTGTATTTTACCGGCAATTCGCTGGGCCTTATGCCCAAATCCGTTCGCGGTTATGTTGAGCAGGAATTAAACGACTGGGAAAAACTCGGCGTCGAGGGGCAT
>JBGTCS010000491.1:0-1530 GCA_041748715.1 Pyrinomonadaceae bacterium
AACCCTTGCATCACTTGACTAAGGCGGCTCGGGCCTTTGGCAATGGTGAAACATCTGCAAGGTCGGACATTGCCGGAGGCGGATCAATACGCGAGCTGGGCCTAACCTTTAATGAAATGGCTGACCAGATAGCTGAACGGGAAGAAAAATTAAAAGAACTTGACCGCCTGAAATCGGAGTTTGTCAGCAGCGTCTCGCATGAACTCCGAACTCCGCTTACGACCATAAAAACGCTTACACGTGTCTTGAAAAGCGAGAAGATTTCCGCTGCTGAGCGTACCGAATACCTTCAGACGATCTCAGTGGAATGCGATCGACAGATCGAGTTCGTCCAGAATCTGCTTGATTTGTCTCGTATCGAATCCGGAGCCTATCGAATGTCGATCGCTGCCGTAGATCTCGTGGACATGTTGGCCGAGGTTGTGAAATCAAACGAGAGCGTCGCGACGTCTCGAAATATAAGCCTTACCTTCGATCAGCGGTCAGGCGCTTTGCCGTCTGCACTGGCCGATTCTAGCGTTTTGAGGCAGGTCGTTTTAAACCTTGTCGAAAACGCAATGAAATACACGCCTGAAAACGGAACAATAATATTGGCCGCAAACCAACGTGATGACCGGATTAATATCGTAATTGCGGACAACGGCTGCGGCATAGCCTCGGAGGATCTTCCGCACATATTTGAAAAATTCTACCGAGGCCGACCGCTCTTCGCCCAGTATAGCGAAAGCCTGGATGACAGCGCGTCCGATCCAGCCGGAGGCAATGAAATTGCCGGTATCGGGTTGGGGCTTTACCTGGTTAAGAATCTGGTGCAGCAGATGGGCGGTGAGATTTCCGTCCATAGTCCAGTCGGCGGCCAACCAATGGGGACCGCGATCACTGTTTCGCTCCCAGTCGCATAATCTATGGAATTTTTATACGACGCATTTTCGTTCGACTGGAAAGTCGCGGTTGTTGACCTTCTCCGCGTTACTTTGGCATTCGTTCTTGCCATTCCGATCGGATGGGAGCGGCACGAATCAAAACGTAACCTCGGTTTGCGGACCTTTCCGATCGTCGCAATGGCGGCCTGCGGATTTATGTTGATCCTGAAAAACGTTCCGGGCGCGAGCGTCGACACTCAGGCACGTCTTATCCAAGGATTAATTTCCGGGATTGGTTTCATCGGCGGTGGTGCGATATTAAAGCACGGAGCAAACGTTCGCGGGCTCGCAACAGCATCGAGCATATGGTGCACCGGGGCAATCGGTACGGCAGTGGCCTTTGGGCGCGTAGAAATTGCGATCGTTTTAAGTATCATCACCTTCCTCTCTCTGCGGCTTCTCACTCCGATAGTTGAGAATGACGGGTACAACGAACCGGACCAAAACGGGAAAACGCCCAATTAATATGAGTCCATCATCCTAGTCGGAGTTACGAGCATTTCTAGACTTCCGATACTCCTCTCTTCTTTCCGAATCCTATCACTATTCGGCATCGACCTCCGTGATTATACTCACGTTATTGAGTGATGCCACCGATGATACCCGG
>JBGTCS010000492.1:0-4089 GCA_041748715.1 Pyrinomonadaceae bacterium
CAAAACATCGCCCGACGGCGATTGGGTAAATATATGCTGCATGCCAAAATACACGAGATCATTGACCAAACACGCGCCTGCTATGACGGGGATCCGGAGCAGAAGGTTGTCCATGTACACCCGCCGCGCCATCTCGAAAACCATATATGCGACAAGGGTTTTTGAGAATCCGCTGGAACCCAAGAGTCCCCCGCTTAACGCGTCGACAGCGACGCCCGAAACGGTTCCAAAAATGATCGCGCGAATTGAATTTCGCTGAAGCGCGGCATAGACGACGATAATCAAGGGAAAGTCTATGTAGGCGAGCGGTTCGGCAATATTGCGCAGCGTCCATTGCAGAATGATCGCCAATATTAATGCTACTGTTAACCTTACGCCTTCCATTACTTTTTAATTCGAAAATCGGAGAGATTCGCACGCAGAAATCAAATCCTATTTCTTTACCGCATTTGGCAGCTTTTGTTCAAACTCCGTCCTTTGTGGCGGTTCGTACAGGAGAACACCGACCTCTTGCATCGAGTCGAGCCGCGCAGCAGGTCTGATCTGGATCACATGCGGGGTCGTGGCGGAACCGGTGACGACCGATACTATTTCGCCGATCTTCAAACCAGCCGGATAGATGCCGTCCTGACCGGTAGTGAATACCGTCTGTCCAACTGCCACATCGATGTTACCCGAAACATATTTCATTTCGAGCAGATCCTTTGTGCTTGTCCCGCTCACGACGCCCAAAGCGCTCGATTCGCCGATCTGCCCGACGACCCCGCCGAGACCCGATTTATCACGCGTGATCAAATCGATCTGAGCGGTCAACGGACTAACGGCGATGACCCGTCCGACGACTCCGCCGTCGGTGACTACCGGCATATTTAATGTTACGCCATCGAGACTGCCTCGATTAACGATCGACGAGTCGAACCAAACCGACGGATCCCGACCTATGATGCGGGCCGGCAAAACCTTGTATTTGCTTTGCTCCTTAAGATCCAGAAGCGATTTTAGCCTGGTATTTTCAGCCGCCAGATCCTCTTTTTGTTTTAGTTCTACCTCGAGTTCCTGAACCTTTTGCCTAAGATCCCCGTTCTCGTCCTGGGCCGATCGCAGATTAGAGATCGATGTAAAATAATTGGACACCGCCGAGGTAACAGTGGTGACAGGCGATTGCACAAAATCGGCAACCGTCTGAGTCCAGGCGCGAATGATCCGCTGGCCCGATGTTTTGTCGCGGGCGTCAAACGCCATTAAAATAAAATTCAATAAGAGAAGGGCGATCATTAACCACGGGGTCAATCGCCACACCTCTTTTTGACTGCGCTCTACCATGATTAGTTGGCGGATGGCAGTCGGGCTAACGATAGCTGGCTGCCTGGTCCGACGTCTGCAGATCTAACTTCCTGTCATCAATGAATTGTCCCACTTCACACGTTTGAGGAGTTCGAAATCGGAAAGCATTTTGCCGGTACCTAGGACGACCGATGAGAGCGGGTCGTCAGCGATCACAACGGGCAACCCGGTTTCGATCATTAGTCGTTTGTCGAGATTTTTGAGCAGAGCCCCGCCGCCTGTGAGCACGATGCCTCGTTCCACGATATCGGCTGACAGCTCGGGCGGTGTGCGTTCGAGAGCAACGCGGACGGCGTTTATGATCGTGGAAATCGAATCCGAGAGTGCTTCGCGGATCTCTTCGTCCGTCATCGTGATGGTCTTGGGAATTCCCTCGATCAGATTGCGGCCGCGGACATCCATAGAGAGTGGTTCTTCGAGCGGAAACGCGCTTCCTAAGGCGATCTTGATCGCCTCGGACGTGCGTTCGCCGATCAGCAAATTGTATTTGCGTTTTATATATTGTGTGATCGCCTCGTCCATCTCGTTTCCTGCGACTCTAACAGCTCGCGAATAAACGATGCCGGAAAGCGAAATAACTGCTATATCAGTCGTTCCGCCGCCGATGTCGACAACCATATTTCCGTGCGGTTCCGTGATCGGCAAACCGGCACCGATCGCAGCCGCCATGGCTTCTTCGACCAGATATACTTCGGACGCTTTGGCACGATAAGCCGAATCTTCGACAGCCCGGCGCTCGACCTGCGTGATCTCGGACGGGATGCCGATCACGACACGGGGACGAACCCACGATTTGCCATTGTGAGCTTTGCGGATAAAATGCTGGAGCATCTTTTCCGTGACCTCAAAGTTGGCGATGACGCCATCTTTCATTGGACGAATTGCAACGATATTGCCGGGCGTTCGGCCGAGCATTTCTTTTGCGTCGCGACCGACGGCTTCGACCTGATTAGTAACTCGATTAATTGCAACTATCGACGGTTCCGAAACGACGATGCCGCGCCCTTTTGCATAAACAAGCGTATTTGCCGTGCCCAGGTCGATCGCGAGATCGCTCGAAAATAAACTAAATAAAGACTTAAATGCCATGATGAATAGATATATTGACTAAAATATTAGTTCAGAAATCATGTTTAACGGAGTGATATCAGGTCGGCAAATTAAACATTTGCGAAAGATAAATAGGTCACCGGCGCCCAAGACGTCTAACCTAACAGCATACACTTATTTATTAGCATTTTTCTAATGTAATTACAGTAATTATTTTGTGAACTGCTCGAAAATTACTCTACAGACCGGATGTTTGTCTTGAGATAGTAAAAATTTTTTTCGAGAAGCGACCGGGCGGCGGCGTGACATTAATCGGAGGACGCAACGTTTCAATTCAAACTTAGAAAATCCAGATCGAAATGGCCGTCAGCTACTGGGTGGGTCCGTTGCGAAAACCGGTAGTTTTTGGCAGCAACGGCGATCGTATACTGGTGTCCGACAGCGATGTTTTCGAAGCGGTAAGGGCTGAACGAGCTGGTGGGAGCGCTTCGTGTTTGGCCGTCGGGGCCGGTAAGCGTGACGGCGGCGTTTCTCAATCCGCGGCCTTCCGGTGTCAGGACGCGGCCCAAAATCGGGAACTCGGGAGCGGCCTGGTTTGAGATCGTGACCGAACCATTTGTATAAATGGCACTCAGTTGGCGGGCCGCGGAATCCGAGATACTGGTCTTTGAGAACACGATCGGCGTCTCACCACTCGGTGCAGTAGCGGCGATATCGAATAAAACCGTCACGATCGAAACCTTTCCCTTTGCAAACGCGTTGCGCGAATCGACCAAGACCGTAACGCGGCCTATTTCACTGGTATTGGCTGTCAGGATCGCGTCTTTCTGAAAACTTTTGCCGGGTGTGACACGCGGGTTGGCGAGTTTCGTCGGATCGAAGTTCAGCGAAAAGCTCGAAGCGATTTCGTCGCCCTCGGCGTCCATCTCGACCTCTATTGCAACAGACCTGCCCACAGTGCCGGCCGCCGATCGTGCCCGCATCGCTCTGGCATTGACCAGTTTTGATAATTTAAAACTTCCAGTCGCAAGGGCCTTCAGAGTTCCTACGGCCCCATTCACAGGTCCGCCCGCCGGCTTTGCCGGGTCGAGCCCCACGATGTAACGTCTGGCCTGAACCAAATCGGCGGAATTAATCACTCCGTCGCCACGTGTCGCCAAGGGCGCCGAATCGACCCGCTGAAATTCGTTAGAACCTGGATCCGGCGTCAAAGCCCCCACCACGAACTGGCGGATCAGTGTCAGATCATTCACCAATAACAACCCGTCGCCCGTATTCCGCGGCGCGACATCACTCTCAAATTCAACCGATGCCGGCCCCGGAGTCGGGGTTGGCGTTGGCGTTGGCGTCTGCATTGAGCCACACGAATAGGACAGGGTGTCGACACCAATATAATTAGAATTTATTCCGAGCTGCCCGCCGTCCGTCACATAATAGCGAAATGCCAATCGGCCATTTATCGAGTTTACGAGCCCGGAAATGTTTACCGTGAATTGCGTCCATTCATTAGGAAATCCGGCTAAATCCAAATTAGGATTTACAGTAAGCAAAAGGATAGTAAAATCCCCAACGCTGCTCTCAGTCGTACCAACATTGGTGCTCGCTCCGCTGGTGCTCATCCGCAGCTCCAGTCGATCGGGAAATTGATTGTTAAAGGTACGGGAATAAAACGTCACGACATCGCCGTTCTGGATC
>JBGTCS010000493.1:0-6024 GCA_041748715.1 Pyrinomonadaceae bacterium
GAAACTTTTTGCCCGCGAATCACGCGAATGAACCCGAATAAAAGAAATTCTTCTGAAGTTTTGCTAAGTGAATTGTGCAAAGCCGGTTTCTTTTTCGCGTCTTTTCGCGTAATTCGCGGGCAAAATTCCTAATGCGTAATTTGGGTTAAACGCTATTCGATTCGTCTCTTTCAGAGACTAGAACACACAGAAAATGACGCGATTTAGCGGCTTTTGTTAAAGATGGAACAACTGACAGCGAGGCCGGATGGAATGCCGGTTCAACCTGTTTCTTGACGAGTGCGAAAGTTGTTCGTTTTGATATATTTCCGTGCTATAGTACGGCTGGATTAATCAATATTATCGCTGTGGACCAGCGGCATCATCGCTATGGACCAGCCGCATGATCATCGAATCATGGAACTTGTGCACGCATGTTCGGACATGGGGGCCGACGAGCGCGAAAAGTTTCTGTCCGTTGAGTGTGCCGACGATCCGGAAATGGAGCAAGAGGTACACTCGCTGATCGAAGAAAGTGGTCTAAAAACCATAGTTCAAGACATTCCTGTCCATTTTCAGAGAAATCTACCGAGTCATTACCGGCTGATCAAGATGATCGGTTCGGGAGGGATGGGTGAGGTATTCCTGGCGGAGGATACCCGGCTCGGTCGTCGCGTTGCGATCAAGTTTTTGAACGACACTTTTAAGAAAGACCCCGACCGGATGCGGAGGTTCGATCTGGAAGCAAGGTCGACCTCGGCGCTAAATCACCCCAACATTCTTACGATATACGATATCGGCGAGGCAGACGGCGTCCAATATATCGTCAGCGAATACGTTGATGGCGAAACCCTTTGGACGCGGCTCGGCAGCGGTAGATTCTCAATTCCAGTCTGTTTGGAGATTGCAATACAGATTGCGTCTGCCCTCAAGGCCGCTCATAAGGCTGGAGTCGTCCATCGCGATCTCAAACCGGACAATATTATGCTCCGCAGCGATGGCAGCGTGAAGGTCCTGGACTTTGGCTTGGCAAAGGCGAGCGGACATGCGATGTCGGGCGGCGGAGCCAATAGTCTTGAGGCGGTGACGACGTCGCCGGGCATCATACTCGGCACGCCTCGATACATGTCGCCCGAGCAGACTCGCGGCATTCCGCTAGACGGCCGGAGCGATATTTTCAGCCTTGGGGTCATTGTCTTTGAAATGCTTACCGGCAGTTCTCCCTTCGGGGCTGGCAGCACAATCGACGTTATTTCCGCGATAATCAGTAAGGAGCCGAGACAGGTTCAAGACTTCATTCCAGACCCACCTTCCTATTTGGTACGGATCATCGAGAAGATGCTTCGAAAGAAACCGGAAGATCGCTATTTGTCGATGGACGACCTACTTTCCGATCTCGAAGAGGTTCGGGCTGAGCTCGTGAGGTCAACCGACCGTCTCAGGTATAGCGCCAGTTCCGATCCAACCTGGATCGTCGGGAAAGTAACGCAGCCTCCCAGACGCTTCCGATTGAATTATATAGCGATCATCGCTGGGGCCGCCGTGATCTTGCTGCTGGGTGGATGGTGGCTTTTTGGCAGTCGCGGAGAGAGAGTGGGCGTTACCTCTGGATCAATGCGAAGCGTGCCCATCACGAGCTGGAACAGCGTTTCAACTGAGGCCATAGCCTCAGCAAGTTTCTCACCCGATTCGCGAATGATTGCGTTTGCGTCGAAAAAATCCGGATCCGCTGAGATATGGGTTAAACCGACTATCGGCGGCGATCCGATCCAGGTGACAAAGAATGGGTTTGAAAACCAATATCCGGTATGGTCCCCGGACGGGCAGGAGATCGCCTTTCGCTCTGTACGAGCCGGGGTACACGGGATTTGGCGAATCAGTTTCATTGGAGGACCGGAAACGCAGATCGTAACCGGAGTTTCACAATATGCCCGGCCGATCCGTTGGTCCTCTGATCGGAAAGTCTATTTTCAGGATGGATTCGAACTATTCACTGCGGATGCTGTGTCCGGTCAACGGAAACAACTGACCGACTTTGAGGCTGCCGGAGTGCGGCCGCGCACGATCACTGTGTCAAATGATGGGTCACAATTGGCAATATCGGTATTAGAAAATGGCGTTTGGAATGTAAAAACAAAGAGCCTTGATGGAGTGTCTTTTGCTGTAATTGCGTCTCAGAAGGATCCAATCGACGCTATTACCTTTCATCCGAACTCGGCTACTGTTTTCTATTCTGGGGTGACAGACGGGACAATGCAGATCTTTGAAACAATAGAAGGAGATGCTGAGCCGGTCCAGATATCCAACGGAAATAGCGACTTCTTCCTCCAAGACGTGGCAACGGACGGGCCAATGGTGCTGTACAGCTCGGTTAGTGAAAGTTCGGATCTATGGATGACAGATACGGAGGACAAAAAAGAGTCGGTCATAGCCAATGATGTTCCGGGGGAATATTGGGCTGACTTTTCGCCTGATGGTAAAAGTGTTGCATATCAATCGGTAACCCGGCCGGACATGCCATTCCACGGGTCAATTGTCGTAAAGTCGCCATTGGTCTCCGAAGCCCGTGTCATGGTCGCACACGACGGAATTTCGCCGGTATGGTCGAACGATGGCCAGTGGATCGCGTTTATGCGGCAGAACGACGCCGGGATGAGCATTTGGAAGGTGCGGTCGACTGGAGCCGATGCCGCGAAACTCGTTGATGGCGGAGAGTTGGGATTTCTGAATACGCCGTACCTTAAAACCGGGACAAATCATATTAGCTGGTCCTCAGATGGCAGAACACTCTCTTACTCAACACAGAAGGATGGTGTTTCAAACATTTGGATTGTTTCATCCGACGGCACCGAGAGTCGTCCTCTTTCGGCGAACGCAGACCCGAGTGAGATCTACTGCTGCTCATCATGGACTCATGACGGCAAGCACCTCACCTATGTGTCTCAAGCTTCAAAATCGTATCGTCTCTGGCTCGCTGGAACGGACGGCCGAGAAGCCCGAGTGATCTTCGAGTCTAAGGACCGATTCAGGTTTTTGGGGGTTGAGCCAGGTGCGGGCGACGCCGTCATAGCACAAAAAGCGGATACAAACGACCTGTCGCAGACGCCCAAATTGACCTATATCTACCTCGTCTCGCTGCTGACGGGTAAAGAGGTTCGCAAGGTCAATGAACTCCAAAACGCATATTTTCACAACATTCACCTGTCGAGGGACGGACAGGCGATCGCATTTGTGTCGAGATCGAACGATATAAATGAGCTATGGACAGTGCCGTCTCTTGGCGGCATTCCTAGAAAAGTTGTTTCCGAAAAAGATCCCAAGGTGATGTTCTCGAGCCTGGCCTGGTCACCTGATGGCCGGTCGATCATTTTTGGCAAACAGACCCGGACAAATTTACTTTCAATGCTGACCAATTAACTTTTAGGAGGGAGTAAAATATGAAGAAAAATATGATCAAGACCACGCTTCATACGTGGCTTTTGCTGGTTGTCCTGTTAACCTGGGGCTGCACACCGGTGCCGCCAAATGCAAATGTAAACGGTGCCGCCAACGCTCAGGCCAATGCCAATTCAGAAGAAAAGGCGTCGATGTTGGGCGATGATGCCGCATGCAATGACGCAAATCTCGACCAGAGACGGCAAAAGGTTTACGACAAGATAAAACAGAAAATTGAAAAATCTTCCTTACGCGACCAATATTCGGCGGGAACCTTCACATTTAATGTCTTAAAAGCGCCGGGGAATAACGTGAACTCACTTTATCTGTATATCGGCGGTAAAATAAGCGGCCAGGACGAGTTTGGCGTTATGGCAGCGATCATGAAGAACTTCGTAAATAGAAAATGCACGTCCCGGGTAATGTTCGTTCCGCTCAATGGAGTGCCGCCGGGTTCCGCGATAGTCACCAATGATGCGGGATTCGAATGGACGGCTTGCCCTTACCCGAACGTTCCTTGTCCCGGCGGTGAGTGTGAGCCACCAGGGCATTGTCCGGGTATCGCTCCTGGGGTGAATTCAAATGCGAATTCGTATTCAAATTCGAATTCAAATTCAAATTCAAATTCAAATTCAAATTCCAATTCGACGCCCTAGGGAATTCGATGTAATAACACGCGGCTGATAATCTTTGGTTTTGCTTCTGTACAGGGAGCGGACCGTTTGGTTCGCGTTAGTAGGGTTTCATCCTACGCGAACGACAGTGTCCGGGTTCTCTTTCTGTGGGTAGCGATATTAAGAGCAGACCCTCACAAATTAAGGGCGAAACACCCAACATTGGATGTCCCGCCCTTACTCCGTGCGGGCTAGGGTTTTTCGTGCCCGACAGACGAAAAAAAAGGATGTCTGAAAATTTGGAAAGATTAAACCCGGATTCGTCATTAGCGTAAAATCTCCGATTCCGTGCGCAAGCCCGCGCGTAAGCAAGGGCGTATCGCTCAGCTCGGAGGTCGCCTCCCCACAAAACCTGACTCCGATGTATCGCCCTTGCCTACGCGCGGGCTTGTGCATTGGGCTTCGATCTCAAAAACGCCCAACGCCGAATCTGGGTTAAAATCCTGAAAGGCTCCAGCGGAGCCAAATGTTTTTAGCAAGCGATCTCGATAGAATCGGTTTAGCCCCAGCCGCGGCGACATAAAAGCCTTTATGTCAACGTTGCGGGGGCTCACCGATTAACTCTCAAATTGGGCCTTTTTTTGCTTTGACGGCGAAAACGCGATAAGCTTTAGCTCCAGCCCTTGTAGCCCACCAAAGTTTGGCTGGTAAAAAACACAACAAAAAACTACCTACCGGAATAAGCAGCCTTATGTCTAAAACGGCTGGCAATTCCATACAATTTCATACAAAGGAGAGTTATGAAGAAATTTTCATTAGCTGGCATCACCCTGATGCTTTTATCGATCTGCCTCTCATCGGAGGCAATGGCGCAGAAGTTTTCAAAAGTCGTGACCGATGCGATCCGCTGGGATCCGGTGCCGATCGGCGCGCCGGCCGAGTGTACAGGCAGCCCTGAGAATTGCGCGTTAGAAGTATTGGGCGGTCAGAACATCAGTGTCGGCGACGAACCCGACTTTAGCGTTTACCGTTTGGGCGAGATCGAGGGAGAGAATGTCACGGTGGTCTTTGTCTCCCATCTCGTCGAAGATATTGATTCCCCAATGCTGGGCGAATTGTACCGAGTGGAATTAAGCCATGGCGATAAAGAGGACGGTTCGTTTAGCCTAAATGCACTCGGACGGCTGTATCAGTGCCTAGATGGCGCCGAAGGCTGGCGCAAAACCGCCTGTCATTAACCGAAGATATTGGGCACAAGCCCGCACGAAGTAAGGGCGAAAAATTCAACGCTGGATGTCCCGCCCTTACTCCGTGCGGGCTTGCTCCGCGGAGAATTCTGGCTTTAACACCGATCCTATCGAGACAAAAACCCAGTACTTATGCCCGGCTCGCCGAGAGGAAAAGCTATGCTTTTCCGGTAGATTAATAAATTCATCGCGGCTATGCCGCTCTTGTTGCGGTAGGGAAAAGACGGCGGCACAGCCGCAATAAACCTAAGGTGCTCCCGGAAAAGCACAGCTTTTCCGCTCGGCGAATTAGGCCGCGTGTCCGCACGCTCCGCCCATTTAATAAGCACAAGCCCGCACGGAGTAAGGGCGAAACATTCAACGCGGGATGTCCCGCCCTTACTCCGTTCGGGCTTGCACCCCGGAGAATTATGGCATTAACAGCGATCCTGTCGAGACAAAAATCCAATATTTATCCCCGACTCGCCGAGAGGGAAAGCTATGCTTTTCCGGTAGATCAATAAATTCATCGCGGCTATGCCGCTCTTGTTGCGGTAGGGGAAAGATGGCGGCACAGCCGCAATACACATGAGGTGCTCCCGTAAAAGCACAGCTTTTCCGCTCGGCGAAATAGGCCGCGTGTCCGCACGCTCCGCCCATTTAATAAGCACAAGCCCGCACGAAGTAAGGGCGAAACATTCAACGCGGGATGTCCCGCCCTTACTCCGTGCGGGCTTGCTCCGCGGAGAATTCTGGCTTTAACACCGATC
>JBGTCS010000494.1:0-1580 GCA_041748715.1 Pyrinomonadaceae bacterium
AACGAAGGTGCTATAAAGAAAGATGCAAACGCATACCGCGACAGAATCATCAAGAGTTTAAGTAATTGATTTTGCGGGCCCTCACAAAAGGCTCGTGCGTTTGAATTTGTTATCGCGGTTTTTTGGTTACGGGTCGTTTGAGTGAGCTTTATTTTAGTTAGTTCGCGTGGCCTTTACGGAAAATTTAAGTCGGATATGGAGGACTATAAATGCCGTTAAATGTCAGAAGGTATTGCACTTCGGTTTTACTGGTTTTGGTTGGTTTTATTGGCTCGGCGTCGGCACAGACTGTGGCGTCAGCACAGACACAAGGCGTGGCTTTGTCTTCGGGCGATCTGATACGGGATCGCATTTCAAAGTCTAAAGCCTTTGTTGCGGTTGGTAATTATAACGCCGCAATTGTCGAATTAGAGAGCATTCGCCGCGAATCGGGCGATACGGCGGTCCAGAGTGTGGCCAGCGTTCTGCTCATGAACAGCTACCTCGAGCAGGGCGATTATAAGCGTGCCCAGGGTCTGCTGAAAGAATTTTACGAGCTGCAGAAAACGACAACGCCAAACGCTTCGGCATCCTACATGGCCGTCGCCGGCAATATCATCAAAGGTGCCCGCACACGCGTCGAGCGTTATCGGGCTCTTGGCCTGAACGTTTCAGACCGCACGCTGCCGCTCGAGGCACTTCACGATCTGGAAAAGCTTCGCGAAACACTCGAATTGGTCATTACGCAGGCCAAAGAGATCGGTGCCGACAAGGCCAAGGCTCCGGATGCGATGGCGATGCTCGAGGAAGCCGGTAATTCGCGGACCATGCTTGCACGGGATGAGTATGATTCGCGGCGTTGGAAGGACGAAGTTGCCGATACACGTGAGAAGATGGCAAATTCGAACACCGTCGTAACGAGTTCGGTTAACGTTCCGCAGACCGAGGCGGCGATCATTGCTGCGGCGGTGATGCCGGCCGAGACGGCTCCGGTTATGCAGCCTGTTTTGCAAAAGTCGGATGAAAAGGACCCGCCCGCAACCCGCGAACGCGAGGTCAAAACCGCCGAGCAGCTTCCCGCCGAATCGACGGTCGCCCAAGTTGCTCAAAAGGAAAGGCCTGTGATCGTTGTATCGTCAGCGCCGAAAGAAGAGACAAAGCCGGCGGAGCCCGTAAATACCGAAGCCGTGATCGACACTTCGCCGCTTGACGTCGGCGGATCGCTGATCCAATATGCGACCAGTCAGGCAAAACCGGTTTATCCGCCCGCCGCAAAGGTCGTCCGGGCGACCGGTGTCGTCAAGGTCGAGATCACCATCGACGAATCGGGCGACGTATCTGAGGTACAGAAAACCAGCGGACCGTCGCTGCTGCAGATGGCGGCCAAGGACGCGATCCGTAAATGGAAGTTCAAGCCTTTCATGCGTGACGGCGTGCCGGTCAAGGCGACGGGATTTGTGAATTTTAACTTTTCTCTTTGATAGATATTTGATTTGTCTATGGGCGGGCGGCAACCTTTTAACGAGGTTAGCCGCCTAATCATTTGGTAACAACATTAGTTCGTTTCGGTCCGACAGCGAACGAGATCGGCGTGGCAATAT
>JBGTCS010000495.1:0-2919 GCA_041748715.1 Pyrinomonadaceae bacterium
CGTTTTTCACTGATTCCGCGAATCTGCATCAGATGGTCAACCCGCCGAAACGGTCCGTTTTCATCACGAAACTTAATAATATTTTCTGCGGTTTTCGGCCCGACTCCTGGCAAACGTTCAAAGGAAATGGCGTCAGCAGTATTGATGTTTATTGCATCCGGTGAAAGATTTGAAATCGACTCCGACTGATAAACCTGCCGAGTGGAACAGCCCACCAGCAAAGCCACTAAAACAAATACAAAAATGAGTTTAGCCTGCTCCGATTTCATCACTCATCACTATTCACTTTTCACTTTTCACTATCCCCTATTCCTCATTCTCCATCTCGGAAATATCCTGCAGATCTTCGTAGGCTTTTGCGAGGACGGGTCGGGCACGGGTTGAGCCGTCCATTTCGCCGATGTAGCATTCGCGGACCATGGCGTCGAGAATCGCGGCAGCACGTCCGTAACCGATCCGCAGATGGCGTTGGAGTAAGCTGGTCGAGCCGCGTTTCGCCTGAACGACGCATTTCAATGCGTCATTAAATAGAGGATCGCGTCGACCCGGCAGATCGCCGCTGTCGTCGAGTTCTTCTTCGGTTTTGGTGATGGTGGTGTCGTATTCGGGCCGGCCCTGAGCTTTTATAAATTCGACGACCTTGCCGATCTCGGCCTCGTTGACATACGCACCGTGAACACGGGTCAAGTTCGAGTTGCCGGGCGGTAAAAAAAGCATATCGCCCTGGCCAAGCAGGCTTTCCGCTCCATTGCCGTCAATGATCGTCCGTGAATCGACCTTGCTCGACACCCTAAAACTGATCCGCGCCGGAAAATTCGCCTTGATCAGACCAGTTATCACATCGACGGAAGGCCGCTGCGTCGCGAGCACCAAATGAATGCCGACCGCACGAGCCATCTGTGCGAGCCGTGTGATCGATTCCTCGACCTCTTTGCCGCTGACCATCATCAGATCGGCGAGTTCGTCGATGATGATGACGATATACGGCAAAATACGGTGTGGCTCGCCTTTATCATCCCATTTCTCGTCCTTATTGAGCTGTTTTGCCTTTTCGTTATAGCCATCGATATTGCGGACGCTGTAACCGGCGAGGTCCTTGTACCGGCGTTCCATCTCGGTCACTGCCCATCGAAGAGCGACAGCCGCCCGTTTCGGATCCGTGATGATAGGCGTCGAGAGATGGGGGATATCCGCGTACAGCCCGAGCTCGAGCCGTTTCGGATCGACCATTATGAACTTCACTTCGTCGGGCTTTGCCTTATAGAGGATCGACATCACAAGCGTATTAACGCCCACCGATTTACCGGCACCGGTCGCACCCGCGATCAAAAGGTGAGGCATTTTAGCCAGATCCGCGACATATTTTGCCCCGTCGATCGTTTTGCCAAGACCAAGAGTGAGCAAGGAATCGGATTTTTTGAATTTATCGGCTTCGATCACCTCGCGTAGAAAAATGATCTCGCGTTTTTGATTCGGAACTTCGATCCCGACATACGCTTTGCCCGGAATGCGGTCGATACGGATCGACGGCGCCTTGAGTGCGAGACAGAGATCGTCAACCAGGCCTGTTACACGCGAATATTTAACACCGGCGTCGGGTTTAAATTCAAACGTCGTGACAACCGGCCCCGGAGCGATATGAACTACCTTGCCCGGCACGCTGAATTCAGCCGTCTTTTTCTGAAGCAGGGCAGCGACATCGCGAAGCTCAGACTCTTTATGAGTAAAGGCCGCTGGGATCTCGGTCAAAAGGTCCGAATCCGGCAGCTTATAATTGTCATAGTTTTGTGCCGCCGCCGCTTTAACTGGTTCGTCCTCCGCTTCCTCTTCGTCGATAGTTGGCGGCTCTTTTATTTCAACCGGTTTTCGTCTCGGCTTTATTGGAATATCGGCGATCTCAGGATCGATGACTTTTTGCGTTTCGTAATTTTCCTCGCGTGTGTCGATCGTCGGGATCGAATCAAATCTTTCGTGCTCGAACAGCGGAGCCGCTCCGACGACGACGGCCGCGGCCGATTCCAAACCACCGACCGATATCGTCGGCGGCAACGCTTCGTCCTGCTGCTCGCGTTTGCCCTTTCGCCTTTCGGCCCGCATCTGGGCGGCCTCGATCTCGGTTGATCGATCGTCACGGCGTTTGGCCCGCCACTCGTCGATGCGGATCTTTAGATTTTCGCCGGCTACGTCAAAGTGGCTAAGAAATCCCGCCAGCGTAAAGTTTGTGATCAATAGAATTGAGCTGACAAATATTGCCGCGAGCAATATTCCGGCACCTATAGAACCGATAAAATAGGCGGTTCCCTGTGCCGCCGCCTCGCCCACGATCGCCCCATAACCGCCAAATAATGATAAAAGCCCCGATAGCGACGCCGCAAAAAAGACATATCCGGCGACCCGCGACGCCCGGGGAACCAGCGTGTCCGACTGAAAAACGCGCCATCCGATCAGAGCTATCAAAACCGGAATCAAATACGCGGTCCATCCAAAAGAGCTGAGAAATATCGCCGCAATATTTGCACCCACCACGCCAACCCAATTCCTGGCCCCCGCCTGGCCCCCGCCGGTCGATATAAGCGAACGGTCATCCGGACTGCTGGTTATCAGCGACAGGAAAACCAGCACAGCTACCGCCCCGAGGATCACCGCGATGACATCATTCCAGTGAGAATGTTTGGCCGATTTACCGTTCCGCTTTTTGAGCAAAGTCGTACCGTCGGACAAACAAAAATTAATGTCGTCGTCCTTATAAACTTCGCTGCATGTCGGGCAAACTTTCATGGGTAACAGGTAAACAGTGACAGGTGACAAGTGACTGATCGGAACAGGTGTCTACCTGTCACTCGTCACCCGTAACTTGTCGCTTTTTAAACACCAAAAACTCTTTTATAAAATCATCAATATCGCCATCAAGCACCGAGT
>JBGTCS010000496.1:0-7046 GCA_041748715.1 Pyrinomonadaceae bacterium
TTGAGAATTGATATGAATGCCAAAAATGGCGTCGATCTTTGGATCCGTCATTACTCCTTCTTTGACCATCAACGGTGCTCCGCCTTCCTCACCCGCCGGCGGTCCCTCCTCAGCAGGTTGGAAAATAAACACGACCGTTCCTTTGATCTTGTCTTTCATTCCCGCAAGAACCTCAGCCGTTCCCATCAGCATGGCAACGTGAGTGTCGTGGCCGCACGCGTGCATTACGCCGACGTTTTGACCGTTGAACACCGCAGTTTCTTTTGACGCAAACGGAAGCGAATTTCGTTCGGTCACGGGCAAGCCGTCCATATCGGCGCGAAGCCCGATCGTCGGGCCAGGCTGACCACCTTTGAGGATACCGATCACGCCGGTCTTGGCGATTCCGGTACGAACTTCCATGCCGAGCCGTCGCAGGTGATCTTCCACATATTTGGCCGTTTTTACTTCACTGTTGCCAAGTTCGGGATATTGGTGGACATGCCGCCGCCATTCGACGATCTTCGGCATCAATTTTGCCGTCGCTGCGTCGATCTCGCGGCTCATATCGACCGCAAGTAAGCTGTTGAAAGAAAGTATAAGCAGAACCAGAGCCCCTGACACTCGTTTCATTATATTGAGCCTCCGCGAAAGAAAGAATTTCTAGATAGTAGCGTAATGTTTACTTTGAAACATTTCAAACTGGGACGGCGTAACCGGGCTTTGTCTGCTCAACGAGGGGCAGCTCAAGGACAGGCCGGCCGGCCCCTGCCGCGAGGAGATATCCAGCGCAGCCTTTAGTCAGAAAAGGCTGAATTATTGCAGCTTGACCCCATCGGCGAACAACCGAGCCAATGCAATTCTCCTATGCAAGCATCAATTTATTGAACTTTTCTGAATTCGGAGCAGCTCAACCGTCTCCGTTACGACACGACCGAGCGGTTTGCCTAAGTTTTGTCCGACACTTGTATTAACCTGTACGGCGATCGCAATTTTATGTTCGGGAAAATACATCATGTCGGTAAGATAGCCCGGGAAAAATCCGCTGTGGCCATACGATGTGCCGGCGGCTGTTTGCCGAATGATCACACCGAGGCCATATTTGGTCTCCCGGCCCAGCATCGGCGCGGCCACGCCATCAAGTACTTGCGGCAACAGCGAACCTCTATAAGCCTTACCCTCATACATCAGCTTTGCCCACCGAGCCAGATCCAGCGAGGTCGACGCATATCCGCCGCCGGTCCATTCGAGCTGGGGATTTACGACGAACTTTCCGTTCTCGATCATCGCGTCTTTTCCCCCAAACGGATTGTTTGGACCCGCGTATCCCTGGACGACGCCCGTCATGATGGGGCCCTTCTGCGGGATCGTATCAGACAGTTTTAACGGCTTGGTCAGACGGCGCCCGGCTTCGTCATAGAATGGCTTGCCGGTCACTATTTCGATTATCATTCCGAGCACAATATAATTCGTATCGGAATAGTCCCAACCTTTTCCCGGCTCAAAAGCTGCTTTTTCTCCGAATAAATAAGCGAGTCGCTCCTCAGGCGTCCAAACCTTCAACGGATTGGCGGTCAGATCATTCGTAAACGTTTCTTTGAACTCATACCGCACAAGCCCGCTGGTATGGTTCATCAACTGGCGGACAGTGATCTCTTTTGAATTAGGAAGGCGCTCAAACCATGGTGTCTTACCAAGAAATTTTCCGATTCGATCATCCAGATTCAGCTTGCCTTCGCCGACCAATTGCATTGCTGTCGCCGCGGCAAATGTTTTGCCGACGCTGCCGGCAAGCATTCGATCATCGGCCTTCATCGGGGTTTTAGCATCGCGGTCCGAGTAGCCGACAGCTAATCCGAATGATTCGCCGTTGGCCAGAACAACTCCCATCGTCGCACCTGGAAATTTTCCCGCCTTGTGCCACTCGTCGAGCTCTAGTTGAAGTTCTTTCTTGAGGGCGATGGTGCCATTTGCGGTGACCGGCTGCTGAGCAAACGCCGCCGTCGCGACCAAAATGAACAAGAGTATGAATGATATTTTTCGCATAAGAATGAAGTTTACAGATTATTTTTAAGCCAGACGGCTATCATTTCGGTCAGCCCGGGCGTCGCTCCGCTGCTCTCTTTAATGATCGCTTCGAACAAAAAATTGCCTGAAACTTCTCTACAAAGCACACTTTCACCTTCAACTACCAGCTTATGGTGACGGCAGATTAAGAGCGGGTGTAACCTGTCCGCGGTGACATGTCGTGCAGTTAACAAGCGGGTTCGGACCCTTTAGATTTTTTATACTTTTCAAAAGATCTCTGTTGATCGTACTAACCATATCGGACATGTCACGGGCGATCTGTTTCTGTGGTTTATCTTCCGACTCCCATTTATCCGACACATGACAATGCGTACAGTTGACTCCTAAGGAGCGGGCAAAGCCAAATTCCATAACAGCCAAAAGCCGGCCGGCCGGGGTATTTTTCATCGTTTGAATATTTTTGAAAACCGCAGTTGCCGGTTCGTTTTCCTTACCCTTTATCTGTTCTTTTAGTTTCGCCAGCGCGGCGGCCTGGTCAAATGCAGCCTGGGGTGTCGGTGTGGGAACGGCCTGTGCTTCTACGGGTTTTGTAAGGGGAGAAATTCCAAAATAGCCAACTCCAAAAAATAATATTGCGATCATACTTAAGAAAATCACCATTAATTGCAGTCTTATCTTCATTGTTTTTCCTCTACTTTTTTCGCGAATAGGTCAAATCAAACGCTGTGGTCCAGGTCTTTCCCTGGTCAGCCGAATTTTCGCCAAACTGGCGAACGTCACCGTTTGAAAGCTTTGAGAAAGTCATTTTTGCCATAGTTTTTTTGCCGCCGACGATAGTATCGGCGACGACGACCATTTTGCCGTCTTCCAAACCACCGATGTAATGAGTAAACGTCCCTTTATCGCTGACCCACGTCTGGTGCCATTTGCCATCGTTCCGGTCATAGATGTTAAAGCTTTTGCCGCTCGAACCGCTGCCGCTCGTCCAGTTTTCGAAAATGATACATTCGCCGAGGATACGCTCAACCCTGCTCGAACCAGCCATAACGCCCTGGGGATTCTTAACGTCCCATTCACCGATCCAAAAATCGAATTGGCGAAATTCGGGGCTGGCCTTACATGGATTTACTGCCAGATCGGACTTTCGCACGATCTCCTTAAATCGGGGATCGCCTTGCCACGCCGCGAAATCTTTTTCGCCAGTCAAACTTTCGGGAGCGTTGCCGCCGAGGCTTACGCTTTTTTCAAGCACTTCGAATGCCTTTGCCTTGTCACCGGATCTCGCATACGCCCGTGCCAGCGCCAACGCGAACACCGAATTTGGAGCTGACGAAAAGCTTTTTTCAAGATGCGTCAACGCATCACCCGTCCGACCTAAATTTAATAACGAGTTTCCAAGACGGTAATTCAACGAGGCGTTCGAGCCGTCTGCACCCACGATCTTTTCGTATGCAGCGGCGGCTCTGACCCAGTCCGAGGCTTGATAATAACCGTTTGCTTCAGCCAGAACCTCGGCGGTAACACCGGCAGCAGGCGGGGTTTGAGACAAGGAAAAAATCGCGGTCGAGGCGACGAGAATGATCAGGGCAAACGCCTTCATAAATTAAAATCTCCTTTGGCAATATTTGCCCTATCATATGCGCGCCGAATACGGTCAGTTGTAATTACCGGTATTCTAATTCTGCGACGCACCTACTTTGAGAGTTGGTTTCATTGCTTTTTCAGCCTCGGTACATGCTCCCGGATCGATAACGGAAGCTCCGTTTGCGATCTTCCATCCCGTGTCTGTCCGGACGAGATTAAATTGGTTTATTCCGCAATGCGACAGTTTGCCGCCGGCAAAGAAGACATAACGGCCCCAAACCATCGCCCAGTCGCCGCTGACCTCGACGTTCGGAGCGTACATAATTTCCTCATTTAGCTTTGTTTTATCGGCAAACATCTTTGAAAAAGCATCACCCGTGATCGCCTGAACTCTTGACTTTCCATCCTTCTGTTTAAATAGGGCGACAAGCTGGTTTTCCGGCGTGCCAAGTTCAAGTATTCCGGCCGGATTTGAGGCGGCCATTTCGGCAAAGAGCTTATTTACCACGGCAAGAGCACCTGCTTTGTCGTCCGATTTCTCGGCCGCAATAGATATTGCGGAAATAGCTCCAATCAAGATTGTAATAATGATCTTTTTCATATTTTTTATTCCTTAGAGAGCCTACAATTTACTTATTCATGCCCCTTAACCGTGCGGTGCAATTGAATCGGGAAACTCATCGCCGTCGGACAACAAGTGGGTGTGCATATCGACCAAACCGGGGATCAGGTATTTGCCCTTTGAATCGACTAATGTCGCCTCCCGGGGCACTCTTACTTTTCCAACATCGCCGATGTCGACGATCACGCCGCTTTTGACAACTACAGTCTGGTTAGCTAACACGCGTTCGCGATCCATCGGAATAACGTTTACACCGACGAATGCGGTCGTTTGGGCAAACCCGACCGAGCCGTAAAAAACAAAGATCACAATTACAAAGGCATTTTTGAACATTCTATTTCTAATCCCCTTCATTAGTTTTATGTCTTTGCGCGTGCCGCAACAATTACCTCTATTTTTTATAACCCAAAAACAGCAACCCCATCGGGACCTTTACCGATATCCACGCGGCTTTTGATTTCCATTTTTACGAGATCTATTTTTAATACTTCGTCCGGCTGATTTACCGTTACAAATGCTGTTTTACCGTCAGCCGAAAAAACAATTCCCATCGGAGTGCTGTCGAGTTTCATCCGTCGAACAACTTTACGTGTTACTTTATCGATCACTAATAATTCTTTTGTCGAGAGCATCGTGCACACAACCAATTTGCCATCAGCAATGAATTTCACACGATAGGGCCGTCCGCCGAGATTGACCTTTTCTTTGGATTTATTTGCAACTGTATCGACGATATCGATCGCGCCTTCTTGATTTAGCCCGACCCATAATTCCAGCCCATCTGGCGAGAGATCGACGGCCTCGGGCTGTTTGCCTACGGGAATTTGAACTACAGTTGAACCGGCAGGCGGCGGATCCTGAAATGAAAATGCCGTTATCGTATCAGAGCCAATATTTGTCGTAAAGATTCGCTTTTGATCGGCCGACACCGCAACCATATGAGTTGAGTTTTGCCCGGTACCCATTATCCAATCGACCTTATTTGTCGCAGGATCATATCTAGCTACTGTCCGATTGGGTCCGGCCGTAAAATAGAGCCTTTCACCAACCAACTGCAAACCGTGGGGCCGTAAAAACGGACTTAGATCAACTCGACGCAATTCCTTTGCGCTCGGGATGTCGATTACCGAGATCGAGCTGCCCGGTGTTTGAGCACCGTAATTTGAAACAAACGCGGTTTTGCCGTCAACCGACATGACAACCTCGTGCGGACCGTCACCCGTCGGCACCTTTGCGATCAGCTTCATCGAAACCGGATCGACGATCGCCATAGTCGCGTCAGCCTTATTGAGTGCAACCAAAACCGGTTTAGCGGCCTGAGATTTTGCCTCGTAAACTGTAAAAAAAATTGTCACCACTGCGAATACAATGGCAATAGATTTGGATAGATACTTGATGTTCATGATTCTCTTATACGAGCCTGACCGGAAAAGGTTTTCGGTCAAGGCAAGGTCAGTCGGTCAAGGCGATAGAGAGCCGTGATATTATTTCTGAAAGTCGAGGTAAATAGATTGAATTATTACATCCTGGTTGTATTTGCCCCTTTGCTTGTTGTCGTTGGTATCGCCGGCTTTCTCATACCAGCGAAGAAAAGTCTGACGAGCGGGGCACCCGGCTACAATATTTTTCATATCGTTTTTGGATTGATCGGGCTGGGTGTGGTTTTCACGCAGAACGATCTGGGGATGCGCGCGTTTATTATCGGATTTGGGGCGATTGATCTCTATCAGGCGGCGGCCAGCTTTTTACACCTCTTTCCCGAAAAGCATTTCCGCTGGACGCGGACGGACGACGTCCTTCACATTGTGATCGGCACAGCCCTTGTCCTGGTCGGAATATTTGGAAATTAGCTAGTTAGTGTAACCCGGAACCGTTTTGTATTCGAGCACTTTTATCACGTCCTGATCTTTGGCATCCGCAAGGTCATTTCGAACCAACAGCACAAGATTGACACCCGGCCGAAGCGGGTAAACGCCCGCGTATTTGTAGTGCGGCGAATATTTCTGGATCATCGCGGCGTCCTGATCATTCTTTTTGGCAACGATGATCTCGGCCGTACTGGCATCGACTAGCGAGCCATGAAAATTTGCGTGCGAATACGCATGCAGATTCCAGGTCATCGGCCAATAATCGGGCGACACGATCTCGATCGTCGCATCCTTGCCCTTGCCGCTTTTGTCGGCGTAGCGGTCGATCTCGCGGATCAGGTCATGCAGCCCGCGACGCGTGTGGGCATAAACATAGGTCATATCCTCATCGTCATAACGGACAAAATTATGCTGATACGACTGATACGCTAATACCAATGTTCCAACTATCGCTAACGCGGACGTCGCGATCCGCAGGTTTTTATTTTTTGACCCCAGTAATTCGCCTATTCCATAACCGGCAATGATACACATCGGAAGCAAAAAACTAAGAGCGAGCCAAGGCGTCTTGTACGGTATGATCGAATACGCCGCAAACAACCCGAACGCCCACAAGGCGGTGAACATCGCGACACGGTGTTTGCCTTTCAGCATCGCCACAAAACTTCCCAAGGCCGAGAGGATCAGGATCGGAGCTTCGACCTTCATTCCCCATTTCAGATATCCGGCATAGCCGTGCATCGTGTGGTCTTTACTGCCGGTTTTTGTCCAGATAGCGTATGCCTCGAATGCTTTGTTTATCCCGTCCGCGTAAGTAAAGAACGAGGTAAAAAACAAGACGATGAGGTATGCAAAAACCGTCGCTCCGGCGGCGGCTATCAAGATCAAATTCGCTCGGTCGCCGGCCGCCTTGCGAAAATTTTGCCAGGTTGGAGCAACAGGTTCGTCTAGTTCAGTTGCGTTAG
>JBGTCS010000497.1:0-2571 GCA_041748715.1 Pyrinomonadaceae bacterium
GCGTCAAAACGCGATGTAATAATCAGGCGTTTTCCTGACCGTAACTCGATGCCCATCTTTGTCCAGATCGTGGCTGCCGCGACCGCGGTAAAGCAAGGCAAGACTCTCGACACAGCAGGCCAAACAGCCAAGGCCGCCGAGATCGAAAAAGCGTTGGCGGGCCGCGAACCAGCGCACGAACGCGAATTGCTCAAATTCTTTCTAAAATCTATTGACGAGCTTCCGGCAAATCAGCGGTTTACGACTGCGGATAAAAAATTCGACAATAAAAAAGGAAAAGAACGACGCGAAGCCGAAGCTGCTTTTGCGGCCGAGATCGCTGACGGGCCAAACTCAACGCCCTCGAAGATTGCCGCACTTTACGGCCTGTCATGGGCAGAAATGCAGGCGCAGCATCCGTTTACGGCCGGACTCGTCGACGAGCACGCTGCACTTGCGGAGCGCGGGGCCAAATTTGGCGAATCGATCGACCGTCTTCGCCTTCAATATATCGAGGCTCTGACCGAAATGAACGGCGTGAAAACGGTTTATCCGGATGCCAATTCGTCGCTCAGATTTTCGTACGGCAATATCAAAGGCTACGCTCCGCGCGAAGCCGAATACCGCACACCGTTCACGACCTTAAGGGGAATGATCGAAAAAGACACGGGCGTAAATCCGTTTGACGCTCCGCAGAAATTAAAAGATCTGCAGGCCGCCAGAGATTTTGGCCGATATGGCGAGAATGGCAGCGTGGTCGTTAATTTCCTTTCGACCACCGACATCATCGGCGGCAATAGCGGTTCACCGATACTCAACGGCAACGGCGAACAGGTCGGCCTCTGTTTTGACGGCAACTACGAAGGGCTCGGCAACGATTTCTACTACGACCCGAACTTTAACCGGACGATCTCGGTCGATATCCGCTATGTTCTGTTCGTCACCGAAAAGTTTGGCGACTCAAAATGGGTGGTCGATGAAATGAAACTGGTTGGCGGCAAAAAATAGTCGTTCGGTACAAATGGCAGTGAATCTAGAAGGCTTCGTCCAATTGGGCGAGGCTTTTTTTTAGAATCGGTTCGAGTTAAATTTCTCATAGCAACATTAATGGCGATTAAATCCTATTCGCTTGGGAACAAAACGTTAATGCCTGCCGTAACCAATCAACAGATTTGGATATAAGGTCTGGCGAGGTTCTTGAGTCATCCGAGCTTACACAGAAATAGGATTAGAAACGAAAAGACTTCAATGGTGCGTTTTATTTCCCTTCCCTTTCCTCACCGTCAGGCTCGGCGATCTCCGCGTTGAACTTCTGTTGAGAGAACACTTAAACGCTGAGGATATGTTACAAAATAAATAGACCAAATGATTCCTCCAAAATGACTGCAAATTCGCCTACTTTAACGAGTGAACGTATCGAGATTCTCGATGTACTTCGCGGTATCGCGATCTTTGGCATACTGATCGGCAATATGCAGTGGTTCTCGGGCTACGGTTTTATGCCGCCAGCACTTGAGATGCAAACTGCGCAGATTGACCAGGTCACGCGTTTTCTGGTGCATTTCTTTGTCGAAGGTAAATTTTACTCGGTGTTTTCGTTTCTCTTCGGCTTTGGTTTTGCCATGCAGATCGCGAAAGCCGGCGAAATTGGCGATGCGAACGCTGCCGTATTCAAACGGCGGCTGTTTTGGCTGCTCATAATCGGGATGCTTCACGCGTATTTGCTTTGGTCGGGCGATATTCTGAGCATCTATGCTCTGATGGGCTTTGTGCTGATCCTGTTTCGCAATAGATCGGACATCAGCCTTTTAAAATGGTCGTTCGCTCTGATGGCGATCCCGGTCTTCACTTATCTTCTTCTTTATCTTTTATTTGTCAGCTTTGCCCCGCCAAATGTGGCGGCAATGGTCGAGGAAGGCCAGGCCGGGTTTTGGAACGATATGATCCAAAAGGTCCCGCAAAGCAGTTACCTGCAGATCGTCACCGATTTTAATTTGAATATGATCGTCGGCCGATACGCCGGATTGATCTTTGAAATGCGTTTGCCAAAAATCCTGGCGATGTTCCTGCTTGGGTTTTACGCCTACCGGCGCGGGTTCTTTCAGGATCTATCCGGTCACCGCGTTTTGATCCGCCGGGTCTTGATCTACGGATTTATTTTGGGCCTGGTCGGAAATGTCATTTTTTCAGCCGTCGCGGGCAGCGAAGCGGTTTTGCCGCCGACAGCAATGGGGATCATCGGCGTCATTACCTATGGTTTCGGCGTTCCGGCCATGGCGTTGTTCTATATTGCGGCAGCCGCGACGCTTTGGCAGCGGGACGCGGGGCGTCGTGTCCTCAGCATTTTTGCTCCCGTTGGCCGGATGGCTCTGACGAATTACCTTCTCCAAACGGTGTTCAGCGTTCTGATATTTTACGGCTACGGATTTGGAATGTTCGGTTCGGTCGGGGCGTCGCAGACGATCGCTATCGCGGCCGCCATCTTTTTGTTTCAGATCGCTTTCAGCTATTTTTGGCTTCGGCAGTTTCAGTTCGGGCCGATGGAATGGATCTGGCGCCAACTGACCTATAAGAAAGCCCTGCCGCTAAAGC
>JBGTCS010000498.1:0-3151 GCA_041748715.1 Pyrinomonadaceae bacterium
AACCGGCACCGGGATGCATATTTTTTAAGTGTATTTTGTCTCCATACAAAAGCGTTTCACTCTCTTTTTTTCCGGTCGCGGACACTATCTCCCACCTACTGGAACCATCGTCCCGGTTCGGGTTTTCGTGTGTTGAAACGAACATTATTTCAGTAGAGACTATCGAGAATTCAGGCTTGTTCTTTACCCGCCCCCAAGCATCGAGATACCCTGCTTCGTTGGAAGACCCGTTCTGCAGATTCACTATAGAGCCAATCTTGATTTGGGCTTTTCCCGACGACCCGCCTGCAGGGATCTCATGGATGGCTCCCGAATCAGCCGCGATTCCGATATCTGTCCTTCTGCGGGTTGAGTCAACTGGGATGCTTTCGAACGTTTTTTCGGATTTAGGATTTAGACCGGCCGTTTCGATGTTTGTAGATTCAGGATCGCCTGAGCGATTAACAAAGGCAATACCCGCAAACACGACGAGTCCGAAAACGACGAGAAGAACGGGAGTAAGAATGAAGAGCTGACGGTGAGAATTAAAAAATGAGGGATTGGCAGTCGACGTTTCTGCTCTTTTTTCTGCAAACTCATCAACCAGAGTAATGGTCTCTTCGCCCCGAAAATACTGTACGGTTTGTTCTTCGACGACGAGCTCGCTTTCGTCATCGAGCCTCGATACCTCTGCCGTAAAACGATAGCCGAGTTTTGGCACCGATTCAATGAGCTGTTCCCCGCCCACGAATGCACCAAGTTTGTTTCTCAGCCACGAAACATTGCGTGCCAGCGTCGCTTCCTCAACATAGCTATCAGGCCAAACAGCATCCAGCAGTTCGCTCTTTTTGACTAAGGTCCCGGCGTTCTCGATAAAATAAAAAAGAAGATCAAATTGTTTTGGAGCTAGCGAAATCTGCTCGTCACCCCACGACAAACGACGTTCCGCCGTGTCCAAACGAAACCCGCTGAAACGGTAAAATCCTTGTATTTGCTTAAGTTTATCGCTATCCAAAATATATCCAAAAACAATCCGAAAATAATCCAGACTTTTGAGACCGGGAGTTATAGGATGGCGTCGGTGCCGTTTTAGTTTATCCAAAAATAAATGGAAATCAAACGAAAATTCGAAATGCTGGTTGCTACCAATCGGCGATACACCATTCGCCAGTCGCCGCTCGGCAAACAAGTTGCGTGTGCAAAATGCGGTCAACCGATGCTGATTACAGGTCAAGCCGCGGGTATTTTCCGCATCACACAACGCCGCATTTTTCAGATTATCGAAACCAGAGCGGCACATTTTACAGAAATCGAAGCGGGTGCGGTGATGGTTTGCCTGGCGTCACTGGCGATAGTTTTAGACGGCGAGCCGCAGGAAAGAGCAAAATTTACAAGCTAAATGAAACGGCGGCGCGATTATAGAACTCCGCGTAAGAAATGGAGAAAGGGTTTATGAGAAAGTCAATAGTTTTTATGTTATTCGGTCTGCTGATCGTCGCGAGCGACAGTGCCTCGGCGCAAAATGCGTGCTCAAAAAACCTGGACGGCAGGCAAGTTTATATTGAGATCGCCAATATTACGAACAAAGCTTTTATCGTTAATTGGGTTGATCAAAACTGTAAGGAAATACCTTCGAATCAACAGGTTCCGTCCGTGGAGATATTCAGCCGAATCTTGACCAACGGCCACGTCTTCCGCGTTCGTGAAGCTGGCACAAACAAACTTCTTCACGAGGTTGTCGTCAATCCTTCCAAGCCGCTTTTGTTTATCGAAACTGGTTTAGACGGGTCTAATCTTAGCGTGAGAGAGATTAACATTATAGGTGATGTTGATTTCAAAAAGCGGGCGGACGCCGCATTTGCCTCGGCCAAATCAAATGCCCCCGCCGTACAGGCGCCGCCTCCCGTCGTACAGACGCTACCTGCATCGGTACCCGGAAAGTTGCCGATAGCTGCCGGGACAATCCTGAAGAAAGGCGCGAAATATCCGTCTTCATCGGGCAATCACTATCTCGAATTCGCAAAAGACGGCAATATCATTGTCAAAACTAAAGACGATCAATTCATCTGGGGTCTGAATCTGGTCGCAAAGAATTTCTTCCAGTCTGATCGCCTCGAAATCGGCCGGGACGGCAGCCTGGGAGTATTTGACGCAAAAGGGAATCCTCTTTGGTCGCCGCAATCGAGACGCGATCCCGGCGCGAAGCTGAACCTTACATTTTCTGGAGTTCTCCAGATGGTTTCCGCAAAAGGTGAAGTATTATGGGCGAGCGATGGCCTTCTCGCTCCGACCATCAATGTGTTCGCGACCAAAGCTAATGCGACGCCGTGCACACCTGAGCCGGGATGGGCAAAATGTCTGGAACTCACTTCTCCCGCTATCAAAATCATCGGTTCGGGAGCGGCTAGTGACGCCGCGATGAATGGCGTGGCGAATGTCTATACCGAGATGACCAGACGCTTTGGAGCTAAATACCCTAAAAGCAAATTCGACGGTTTTAAGGTTTACATGACCAACGGAGAACCCTGGTCGGCACTGCGCAGCTTGACTGCCATCGCGGGACGCCCGGAAAAACCATATAACACAAGCGACGATTTCTATCGTGGTTTTGGGGGCGAAAATTCTCTGTGGATCACCGAACAGATGATTTGCAAACAGGGCGTTAAAACCAGAAATGCGACCGGTATAATAGCGGATAAGGAAGTCAGGACGTTTGACCAGGTCATTCACGAATTCGGTCATTCAATAGATTACAAATATATTCCGGATCAAACGATGAATATTTTTCGCTTCCCAAATACAACGCCCGTGGAAAGTTTCGCCATTCGAACCCAGCAGTGGTTTGGAGCTGGCCCCACTGAAACCTTACCTACAAATCAGGAGGCGATTCTAAAAGATCTCTTTACATCCCGTGCGGCGTTCTCGTGCGAGGGCTATAAGCCGTAAGCAGCAGGCGGATTTTATGTTGCTGTTGTTACTTTGTCCCGGGTGAAACCAAACCAAAAGGTTAGAGTCGGGCATAACTCAATTCTAATAATGCAAAAACTTAAATATCAGTTAAAACATTTACACAAAATGGAGAAAGGAATTATGAAAAGGTTAATGTTATCAATGATGTTGTTCGGTCTGATGATCTTGGTATCCGATAGAGTTTCGGCCCAAAATGCTTGCT
>JBGTCS010000499.1:0-2456 GCA_041748715.1 Pyrinomonadaceae bacterium
ATGATCCAGCCGACATATGTGCTGGAGATCGGAACTTATCTTGGCTATTCAGCATTATGTTTTGCCGAGGGTCTAGCGGAGGGCGGCAAGGTAATTACATTGGACGTACAGGAAGACACCAATAAGGTCGCCAAAGCATTTGTCGCCAAAACCGAACACGCCAATCGAATAGAATTTCTGCTCGGTTCCGCGATCGACCTGATCCCAACTCTCTCGGAAACGTTTGACCTCGTATTTATCGACGCCGACAAACCCAATTATTCCAACTATTACGATCTGGTTTTTGAAAAGGTACGGCCTGGCGGTTTTATCATTGCGGACAACGTGCTCTGGAGCGGCAAGGTCCTCGGCCAGGTAAAGGACGAGGAAACGAGGGCACTGTGTGAATTCAGCGAAAAAGTGATGGCGGACGCCCGGGTGTCAAACGTCCTGTTGCCGGTCCGCGACGGCCTTATGATAGTTCGTAAGGTTAAGAATTCGAACAGCATTGAGGACGATGATACCTCACCGATATACGAACTCTCACCCTAAAGTACCAGTAGATCGTCACTTCAATTGATGATTACAATCCGTCAGCCTCCCTGTAATATCTAAAGTTGCGTTTTAGATAACAAGGAGCACTTTAAGATGATAAAGATAAGACGATCCAGTGAACGCGGCCACGCCAATCACGGCTGGCTTGATACGCGGTTTACGTTTTCATTTGCGGATTACTATGATCCGCAGTTTATGGGTTTTCGCGATCTGCGGGTCATAAACGAAGATTTTATTGAGCCCGGACAGGGTTTTCCAAAACACGGACATCGCGATATGGAGATCATTACCTATATGATCGCGGGCGAACTTTCACATCACGATTCGATGGGAAACGGCGAAACGATTCGGCCGAACGAAGTTCAGCGGATGACGGCCGGAACTGGCGTGCAGCACAGCGAATTCAGCTCGCCCACGGAAAAAACTCATCTGCTGCAAATCTGGATATTGCCCGAGGAAAACCGGTTAACACCGAGTTATGAACAAAAACTATTTTCGACCGATGAAAAGCGGGGTAAACTCCGACTGGTCGCGTCACGCGGCGGTACCGACGGTTCGGTGCATATAAATCAGGATGTAAAACTTTACGCCGCGAATCTGAAAACGGGCGAAGAAGTATCGCTCGATCTAACCGAAGGGCGACATGCGTGGATTCAATTGATCAGCGGCCAGCTGGACGTAAACGGCGAAAACCTGGAGGCCGGCGACGGCGCGGCGATCAGTGATGAAACCGCATTAAACATCGAATCCAGTTCAGACAACACGGAGTTTCTGCTTTTCGATCTGAATTGATCAGCTAAAGGACTGGACCGCAAGCATCCTTGCTTGCCGGAACAATAAAAATAAAAAAAGCCGCGGTTCAACAGCTTGGGCCGCGGCTTTTTAGATCTAACGGGCAAGCAGGGATGCTTGCGCTCCAGTCTTGACTATTTTTTCAAACTTGCCAATAGCTTACCTAAAAACTCATTGATCTTATTGTTCTCAATCCATCTCACGACGACCACAAGATTATTTTCCGGATCTACATAAACGATATTCGTCCCGTTACCGGTGTGGATAATCGCGGATGCCGGGGCGTTTGGATAGAGTTTTTTGTCGGTGTTGAGAAACCAGTTCATAAAGCCGTACGTTGGCTGGACCGAGGTTGGCGTTTTTGCCTGGCGGATGAATTCGGCAGATATGATCTGTTTGTTTCCCCACTTTCCGCCTTGTTCGGTCAGCAATCCAAAGCGGGCCATATCGTATGCATTTATAAACATCCCGCCGCCCCAATGCCCGCCGCCGCTGACCGATTGGACGATCTGGCCATCGATAACGACATATGAATTCTCGTAACCCATCCATCGCCAGGTCGTCGAAGCACCGATCTCGTCCATCAGATTTTCTTTCAAAACCTGCGGCAGAGGTTTTCGCCAGATATTCAGCGCGGCTAGCGCCAGAGCGTTGACGCGAACATCGTTATATTCAAAGACGGTTCCCGGCTCGCCACGCTGGCGATTCAACCATTTGCTCGAATCGCGGTCGGGCCGGTCGGCCCAGTCGGGTTTGCCCCAGAGCGTTCCTTCCCAATCGCTGGTCTGACGGAGCAGTTGCTCCCAAGTGATCTTGCGGTTATGTTCTGTCCCGTAGAGTTCGAGGAAAGACGATTGACCAAACCGCTCGCCCACGTCGTATCGCTGGCCGCTGTTGTACGGAACGATCGGAGCGTAATAATCGACGGCTTTATCCTGCAGACTTCGAATCAGCTTTCTATCGAATGCCATGCCGACGACGCTCGACAAAAAGCTTTTGGTCACACTGTGCGTCATATCGACGCGAAGCGGCTCGCCCCATTCCGCGACGAGATAACCGTTTCGAATAACAAGTCCCGTGAGATCGCCGCGATCTTTGGTCGGGCCGACCAGCTCGCCAAACGGGGCCTG
>JBGTCS010000500.1:0-1551 GCA_041748715.1 Pyrinomonadaceae bacterium
GATCTTCGCCGCGAGGATCGCAGTGTCATCGGCCTCCGTTCCGCTGTTAGTAAAAAATGATTTCTTGAGATTGCCGGGCGTTATCTCGGCAAGTTTTTCCGCCAGATCGCCCTGCGGCCCGTTGGCGTATAGAGTTGACATGTGCGCGATCTTATCGACCTGATCTTTCCACGCCGCATTCACTCGCGGATTGGCGTGCCCGACGCTGACAGTCAGCACACCGCCAAATGCATCGAGGTATTTATTTCCCTGATCGTCCCAAACGTACTCGCCTTCGCCTTTGACCAAAGCCAACGGCTCCTGATAATAGGTCGCAACGGCCGGGAAAAGAAATTCTTTATGTTTGCGGATCGCGTCCGACAGCGTCGACTTTTGTTCTTGTGGTTCCATAATATTTTGTTTTGCAAAATCGAGTTAGTTTGAAAGGATAACCGAAATCCGTCGATCGCAGAAAATTCAGTCCCTGCCAGAATGTGTTCCACCAATTTAAGTTAGAACACCAAATTTTACAATTAAAGGCCGTTTTGAATCGTCTTCGGTCTTGATTATTTTCATTCTCAAGTTTACCTCAAGTCAATCCGGATCACTTCAACTTTGTCTCAAGCAAAGCCGTTTAGTCTCAATCCAACAGGCAGAGGATCCATTTAGAAATCTTAAAAGCGCTCCGATGCTGAATACCGAAAAAAAAAGCTGGGAAAATTTAAATAAATCAAAGGAAAGAAAAAAATGAAAACCAATTTGAGGACAATTCGCAGAAAAACAATAGCGGCCGGAGTGCTGACGCTTTCGTTGCTCTTGGCGTGGCTAGTGTTTTTTGACACCAACAATCAGGTCGATGCTTCGGGCATCGCCGAATCTGTCATCGTTGAGCTCAAAGGCGAGCCCGGTGCCGTTTGGAAAGCACGGCAGACGCAGGCCGGGATCGAGGTTTCGGACGACGCTCTACAGGCGTACCGAAATTCGGTTACAGCCAGCCAGAACGAATTTCTGGCCGACCTTCAGAGTCGCGGCATCAGCTATACGCTCGATGGGGTCGATATCAAAGATTTTAACGGTGCCACACAGATGCGAGCCGATTTTCGGTTCAATCTCGTGCTAAACGGAGTAACTCTTAATGTTCCCGCGGCCGCGATCGAAACGATCAAGGCTATGCCGCAGGTCAAGAGCGTTAAACCAAACGATTACCTGACACTGGATCTGGATAAGAGCGTCGGATATATCAAGGCTCCCGCTGTTTATGGCCAGTTTGCTGAATTGACTCCGTTTGATGATTTTCGCGAAGGTTTTGAGGGTCAGGGAATAAACGTCGCGGTTCTGGACACCGGCATCGAATGGCAGCATCCGATGTTTGGCGGCGATCCGACACCGCCGCGTCTGGGAACGGCTCCTCCGACGGCAGCCGCAAATTCAAATAAGAAAGTTATTTATTATATGTCGTTTTCGGCTGGCATGATCGACGATTTTGGACACGGTACCGCAGCAGCCTCAAACATCGCCGGTTATCTGGCGATGGCTCCCGGAGCCGACGGCATCCCCGGAACCGCTGATGAC
>JBGTCS010000501.1:0-4643 GCA_041748715.1 Pyrinomonadaceae bacterium
TGCGTGTTTTCGAACGCGGCGGGCGGCGTCGTTTAGAGGTTGGCCTTCCGGACCGAGAGGAGGAAAACGGAAAGCCCGATAAAGGTTTGAGCCCGCGCGGCCTCGGTACAAATAATCGCACTGATCCGGTCTTTCTTGGTATTCAGAAAACCCGTCTTCATGATCCGACTTTAAACATGCTTGGATCGAATGACCACGCCGGCGATTATCGCTCAGCCGGCTGCACGGCTTGTCATGTTGTTTATGCAAATGACACCAGTCCAGCGGCTTCCGGGCCTTATGCCGCCGCCGGAAATCAAGGATTTTCGCAGTCTGCGGATACGAGCATCCCGCGACGCGAATCGGGCCACCCGATAAAACATCAATTTACGTCACAGATACCGACGGCGCAGTGTATGACCTGTCATATGCACCCCGGTACCAACATGGTGGCGACATATCTTGGTCAGACTTGGTGGGATAACGAATCGGACGGTAAGGCTATGTATCCGACCGACCGGCAAATAAATCCGAGCCAGTCCGAGGAGGCCGAAAAACTGCGGATCAACCCCGAGGGAGCCTCGCTTCGCGGCCTTTGGTCTGATTCTATATTTTTGCAGAATACCGGAACGGCTGATTTTAATAGCAAGCTCAAGAATGTGCAGTTCGCCGACACGCATGGCCACGGCTGGATGTTCAAATATGTGTATAAAAAGGACCGCAAGGGCAATTTGCTCGATGCTGAGGACAATATTGTAGCACCGGATGATCCTGCTAAATTTCAAAAGGCCGTTCATCTCAAGGACATACATCTTGAGAAAGGCATGCATTGCGCCGACTGTCATTTTCAGCAGGACAGCCACGGTACGGGAATTCTTTACAATGAACCACGCGCTGCGGTTGAGATCGGCTGCATTGATTGTCACGGAACTTTAAAAGAAAAGGCGAATGGCATCACAAGCGGTTTTGCCGCCATGGCGCCGAACAAAAATGAGATTGCACTCCGCGAAAGATTAAAAAAACCGGTTATCGGCCGCGATCTTACACGTCTGCGTTTTCGTGCACCTGATGGCAATCGCCTCTCGGTGATGGAATTGATAACACGAGATGGAAAGCGGACGGATGCGGATGGCAAAGAGGTCGAGCTAAAAAAAGGCGACGTTGTGCAAAATTCGATTGTTGAGCCGAATCGTTGGTGGAAAGTTAAACAGACCGTAGATACGGTCACACCCGGCGCCCCTGATTACAACGAACGGTCAGCGTACGCCAAGACGATGCAGAAAGACAATAAAACATGGGGCGACGCAGGGGTTAACGAAGAAATGCTTGCCCATCGCGAAAGCAGTATGACCTGCTACGCATGTCATACGTCGTGGGTGACGAGCTGTTTTGGCTGCCATCTCAGCATGGAGGCCAACCGCAAAATGCCAAATCGCCACAACGAAGGCGGCGATTCGCGAAATTACACATCATACAATTTCCAGGTCATTCGGGACGATGTCTTTATGCTTGGAAAAGATGGGACCGTCACGGGACATAAGATCGCCCCGGTTCGATCGAGTTCCGCAGTGATCGTCAGTTCGCGCAATCAAAATCGTGAATGGATTTACAGCCAGCAGCAAACTCTCTCAGCCGAGGGGTTTTCAGGACAAACATTCAATACCCATGTTCCGCACACGGTTCGCGGCAAGGAAACTCAGGGCTGCTCGGATTGTCACGTTTCCCGGGAGAAAGACAACAATGCCTGGCTCGCTCAGGTGATGTTGCAGGGAACGAACTTTGTCAATTTTATGGGCCGCTATGTTTACATTGCTGCAACCCATTCGCTCGAGGCTGTCGTAGTCACCGAACCCACGGACCCGCAGGCTGTTTACGGCAGCAACCTGCACAAAATTGCCTATAAAGATAATTACGAGAAATTTGTAAAAGACGGACGTGAACTCGATGAAGTATACGAAAACAAAGGCCGTCCTGAAGCTCTACAGGTGCAGGTTCGTGGTGAGTATGCCTATGTCGCCGCCGGAAAGGGCGGGTTGCGCGTCTACGATATCGCCCAGATCGATCACAAAGGGTTTTCGGAACGTATCGTAACAGCTCCGGTCTCGCCCTTGGGTCAAAAATTCTATGTTCCTTCGAAATACGCGGCGGCAGTAGCCGCTCCGTCAACCTTAGCGGTTGATCCGACACGTTGGCGAACTATTCAAAAAGAGGACGGCACATTGATACAGGTGCCGCCCGACGAGGCTTTGCGATTGAACGCCGAGGCCGCGAAGGCCGGAAAACCAGCTCCCGCGATCAACGAAGAAGGGCCTATCCATCCGCTCTATGCATATCTGTACGTGGCGGACAAATTTGAGGGATTGATCCTGGTGAATGCCGCGACGCTGCTCGACGGCGATCCGCGAAATAACTTTCTCAGCCGGGCACTGACCTATAACCCAAATGGATTGCTAAACGGTGCGAATAACATAACGATAGCGGGGAATTTTGCATACATCACGACAGACCGCGAACTCGTTATAGTCGATATCTCGACGCCGCTACAGCCGCGGATCGCGACGCAGATAGCATTCGATCAGCCCAAGGCTGTCGCCGTTCAGTTCTTATATGCTTTTGTTGCCGATCACACAGGCTTACACGTGGTGGATATCAAAGATCTTCAAACAAAAGGCGAAGCTGCCCGGATCGACGGCGCTTCCGTTTCGCTAAAACATGCTCATGACGTTTACGTGGCCAGAACTTATGCCTACGTCGCCAATGGCGAAGACGGTCTGGCAATCATCGACGTCGAACGTCCCGAACAGCCAAAACTCGATCAGACGTTTAACGCAGATGGCTCGTTAAACGACGCCCACGCCGTAAAAGTCGCGATGACAAACGCCAGTCTTTATGCATATGTCGCGGACGGCAGAAACGGCCTGCGGGTATTACAGCTTACTGACCCCGAAACCATGCCAAACTATGCGGGTTTTAGCCCGCGGCCGGAACCGAGACTGATCGCGACATTCAAAACAAAAGGCGAGGCCGTCGGCATCTCTAAGGGCCTCGACCGCGATCGCGCGGCCGATGAAAGCGGCAACCAAATCGCCGTTTTTGGCCGACGCGGTGCGCGTCCTTTCGGCTTTGACGATGTGATGAAACTTCTGCGAACCAATGACGGATCCGGAGACTTTTTTACCGTTTCGGATATTCCTACTAGATAGCTGAATATTTCGGCCTTGCGCCAACGGACCTTCGGACTCGCAAGCCACGTCAATCTGATGTTGGCGTAGCTGATCAAATGCCTGCACGCATTACTTCCGGCTATTGGTTATCGAGCTGTTTCGCGGGGGTTAGCGGCCCTCGTAGATGGGGCAAACTTTCAGAAAACCTCGTTCAAAGCTAAACTCGAAGGAGTTTAATGTTAGGCCGTGTCCCCCTCGGTATTAACGTTAATACAACCGGCTCTCGAGTAAGTAATGCCAGACCGAAAGAATTTAATATTACTGAAATCACTGATCCGATCGGGCATCGCGATGACCCTGGCGTTGTTTGCGGCAGCCTTGATTTTTGATCTGCCTAGTTTATTTGAGGTTCAATCCGAACCGCTCAATTCTCCGGCGGCATGTACATCGTTCACACAGGGATTCGACAATATTGCCGCTTTACCGGGCGCAGGCTGGAACATTATTAATCGAAGCACTCCGGTTGGAACGCAAACCTGGTTTCAGGGGAATAATGTCGATACCTTTGCCGCGCAAGCGGGATCGCCGGACTCGTACATTGCCGTAAATTTTGAAAGCGGCGCGGGAATGGCAACATTGAGCAACTGGCTTATCACACCGGAAATAACGATCCAGAACGGCGATGTCGTGACGTTTTATTCCCGTACCTTTAACAATCAATTTCCCGATCGACTGGAGCTGCGGATGAGCACCAGCGGAGCGAGCACCAATGTTGGTACGACTGAGACCAGCGTCGGGGATTTTACGACCAATTTGCTTACTATAAATCCTAATTTGGATTTAGCCGGCTATCCTAATGAATGGACGCTATTTACGGTTAACATTTCAGGGGTACCCGCCCCGATGAATGGCCGATTGGCCTTTCGATATTATGTAACCGACGGCGGGCCCCTGGGAATAAATTCGAATTATATCGGTCTCGACACGCTGTCCTACACGTGTGGCTCAGCGCCAACGCCAACGCCAACGCCAACGCCGACTCCGGGGCCGGGGGCGGTTGGATTTGAGAGCGACGTTGCGCCGCGGAACACAGGCGACGGGTTGTTATTGGCAAATGATCTACCACTGATCCGCCAGTTCGTGGTCAGGACTTTGACGCCGGATCCAGATTCTAACGAGTTTCAGCGTGTCGATTCGGCTCCTTTTGCGACGCTTGGCGACGGGGTGATCAATTCCGCCGATATGGTTCAGGCCAGACGTTACGTCGTGGGGCTCGACCCGGCAAAGCCGGCGGGCGGACCTGTGAATGGGGCCGTAGGAACTCTGAAGGCCCTTGCGACTGGAAGTTTTAAATTATCAAAACTGGTCAATACCAGAGCGATGCGGGCACGATCGGCGGCCGGCACTGTGGGCAGGTCTGTTGCAATAGAGGTCGAGATGGACGCCGAGGGCGACGAAATCGCTTCGAGCTTTTCGCTGAACTTCGATCCGACGAAACTC
>JBGTCS010000502.1:0-2252 GCA_041748715.1 Pyrinomonadaceae bacterium
GGTGCCATCCGGTGAAAAACTGATCTTGTCTGGAACCTTATCGAGGATTTTGACAGCCCTATCCCCGAGGACCGGTATTTTGTAAAGCGTCGATACACCGCTGCCCGCCTTCACGAAATATAAAAAGCTATTATCTTTCGAGAACGTCAAGCCCCCATAAGAGCCGTCGTCAGGCCCCAAAAGCTGAGTGCTGCTGTTGCTGCCGATATTCGTCATCATCAGAGAGAACTTTCCAGCCTTTTCAACCGTGTGGGCCAGAAATTCGCCGTTCGGAGAGATCGCCATCTGCGAACTCTTTTCGGTTCCCTGGATCCGCTCCATAGTCTGCGTGTTGAACGCTCCGCCGTTAAACCATTTGGTTACGAAATAGCCGCTTGTGAGAAGAACAGTCGCCCCAAGAACGACCGCGGCGATTCGACTGTTCCTTTTTCGGGGCGTCGCAATGGCCGCATTGTCCTCGCCTGCCGACGGACCAGCCCGGTTTGTCACTTCGCGGACATCAGCATTGAATCGATAGCCGATCTTTGGGAACGTATCGATCGTGACCGCCTCTTGCCCGTCACCATTGAGAGCTTTCCGCAGATTCGAGATATGCACGGCGAGATTGGCGTCCTCGACAAATGAGTCAGTCCAAACCTCCTCCATCAACCTTTCTTTATCGATCACTTGGTTCGGATGCTCGATCAGGAAGGTCAGAAGCTCAAACGCCTTCGGTGACAGATGAACCAGCTTTTCGTTTCGGAGCAGTAACCTCTGGCCACCATCCAAATGGAACGGGCCAAAATCGTATAACTTGTCGTTGCCGTTACCGGACCTCACCTGGACCACCAAAACCTTTAGAAAATATTTAATGAACTTTTAGGTTTCATTTAAGACGAGGACAATCGTTTCCGTCATAAATGGGGACGTTTCGCACCAATTGATTTATGCACAAATCAAGATAGTTCAATTCCTGATTTTTAGCAATCAATTATTGAGGCCGAGCAAGCCCATCTCAACCCGACTATTTAGAACCAGGCATAAAGAAAGCCAGGAGCAAAAATGAGAATAATAATGATCTTCGTCGTGATCCTATTGGCCAATGCCGGAATGTGCGCCCAAGCGCCATCGAACACGGCTGTTTCATACAACGATGCGGGAGTTACCCAATACAGATCGGGCCGATTCGAGGCCGCTATCGAATCATTTGAACAGGCGATCAAGACCGCTCCTCGGTATGTCAAGGCCTATATCAATCTCGGGACGGCCTATATTCAGTTGAAGCAGTACGGTAAGGCAAAACAGGCGCTACAGCGGGCCGTCACCGCGGCCCCCTCAAACGCAAATGCCCTGCATCAGCTTGGCGTCGTTCATTTTGTGACGGGGCAGGACGCGGACGCGATAAAAAACTTCGTCGCCTCACTGCGACTCGTTCCCGGTGATGTGCACGCCAATTACAATCTGGGCCGCACCTACATACGCACAAAAAAGTATCGCGAGGCGATCACTTCACTCGAAAAGGCCAGGGAAATGGAACCCGATAACGCGAATATCCACCTATATCTCGGCTACGCCCATTATCTCCAAAAACGGTATCGCAACGCGACCGACGAAACCCGGATCGCCGTTAGGCTCGCTCCGGCGGATGACCATGGCCAGTTGCTGCTCGCAACGTTGTATCGATTGACGGCGGAAAAGTCTCTCGCGGTTCTCCAATACGAGACCATAAAGGGCTCCAATTCAGAACTTGCCGCAAAAATTTATCAGATCATGTATGGCGACAAAGTTTTGGTCATTGGCAATAAATAATGGGGTTTCCGCGAGATAAATGCCGTTTAGAAAATATTTAGGTTTCATTAAAGACTTTTAGGGGGCAACGGTAGAATCATGTCATTCCATGTGAAAACTCTAGAGGAGAAAAATTCACCGGTACCTGTTCATCTCGATTCTGACGTGCAGGTTAAGCAGACGTTCGCAGTTTTAGGGTCTTTGAGGTCGTTGGAAAAAATTGAAAAGAATATAGGAGAAGAAATGAAAACACGGAATTTACTATCATCACTTAGGAATCTCAGCAATAAGAGAATTTATGTACCGGTCGCAATTCTTGCAATCTGCGTATGCCTCTCGACCGCGGCGAGCGGACAAAATGGTCGCAGGGCAGCCCCAACCGGCTGCGGGTCGGACGTGACAAACCTCAGTCTAAGCGTGGATCTCGTCAGCGGTGCACTTAATCCGGACTACATCGCCCTCAATAATGCGTATAAAACCGGAAA